>JBOGDX010000001.1:0-23271 GCA_050743225.1 Actinomycetes bacterium
CGTACGAACATCGTGGGCACGAACTGGGCGTGCGTGACCCGGTGCCGTTCGATCAGCTCGAGGCACCGGCGCGGGTCGAACCGCTCCATCACGACGACGGTGGCGCCGAGGCGCTGCATCGACATCGAGTACACGAGCGGCGCCGAGTGGTAGAGCGGCGCGGGGCACAGGTAGACCGAGCCGGGTCCGACCCCGCGGCCCTGGCCGGCAACGGCGCGGGCGAACAGGACCGGCGTGGCGGACGGGTCGCCGAACGGCGTGGCCGCCAGCTGCTTGCGGACGCCCTTCGGCCGGCCGGTCGTCCCGGACGAGTAGAGGACCCACAGCGGGTGCTCGAACGGAACCGGGGTGAACTCGGGTTCGGCGCCGGGGCCGAGCGCCTCCCCCCATCCGTCGGCTTCCAGGCCGTCGGGGGGCGGCTCGTCGGGGAACGCGTAGGGGACCCACACCGTCCGCCGCACGGTCGGCAGCGCTCGGGCGATCGCGGCGGCCTCCGCACGGCGGTCGACGACCCTGCCGCCGTGGGCATAGCCGTCGACGAGCAGCAGGACGGTGGGCTCGACCTGCCCGAGTCGGGTGATTGCCGCCTGCACCCCGTACTCGGGGGCGCATGCCGCCCAGACCGCGCCGGCCGCTGCCGTGCCGAGCACCGCGACGACCGCCTCGGGGATGTTCGGGACGTAGGCGGCGACCCGGTCACCCGGGCGTACCCCCCATGACCGCAGCGTGCCCGCGAAGGCACCCACCTGTCGGCGAAGGTCGGCCCAGCTGACCTCTCTCGGCTCACCCTCCTCGCGGACCGCGAGAAGCGCAGGGGAGTCGCCGCCGTCATGCCGCAGCGCGTGCTCGGCCCAGTTCACCTTTGCGCCCGGGAACCAGCGTGCGCCGGGCATCTCCCGTTCCGCGAGCACCGGGCCGGCCGGGCGACCGCCTCCCGCCTGGAAGAAGTCCCAGATCGACGCCCAGAATCCGTCGAGGTCGTCGACCGACCACCGCCAGAGCTCATCGTGGTCGGCGACGGCCCGACTACTGGTCGCGGCGAGCCAGCCCAGGTAGCGGGTGAGGGTCGCGTCGCGGACTCGCGCGGGGGGCGGGGTCCACAGCAGCTCGCCGGGCGTCACCATGCCGGCGTCAGCGCCGGGCGACCGGCGCCGTTGGCTCAGGCCGTGGGTCCGGTTCGGTCTGGCCGGCAGAGCCCGAGCGTCCCTCCCGGGCCGGACGGCGGGTCCGCAGCGCGTGGGCGACGGTGCCCCAGACCCCCCGCCGGAACAGCAGCACGACCACGATGAAGATGGACCCGGTGATGATGCCGATGCCGTCGAAGCCGGCCGTGGCGAGGTAGTCCTTCAGCTGGACGATCAGAGCGGCGCCGAGGACGCTGCCCCACAGCGTGCCGATGCCGCCGAGCACGGTCATCACGACCACCTCTCCCGAGGTCGTCCAGTACACCTCCTGCAGTGACGCGAAGCCATGGCTGATCGCGTAGACGCCCCCCGCCAGCCCCGACAGGCCGGCGGACATCACGAAGACCATGACCTTGTACCTGGCGACCGGGTAGCCGAGGGCACGGGCCCGCGCCGGGTTGTCCCGGATCGCCGTCAGCACCCGACCGAAGGGCGAGCGCACGATCCGCCAGGCGGCCAGCATGCCGAGCAGGATGATCGGCAGGCCCGCGTAGTAGAAGTAGAACGGCTCGGAGAGGTCCAGCCCGAAGAGCTCCCGCGGGATGCCCTGCAGGCCGTTCTCGCCGCCCGTCAGGTCGCGCCACTGGTTGGCGATGAAGAACAGCATCTGCGCGAACGCCAGGGTCACCATCGCGAAGTAGATCCCGGTGCGGCGCACCGAGAGCAGCCCGATCGGCACCGCCAGCAGCATCGCCACCACGGTGCCCGCCGCGACTGCGAGCGGGAACGGCACGCCGGCGTGCACGGCGACCAGCCCGGTGCCGTAGGCCGAGCTCCCCCAGAACGCGGCATGGCCGAACGACAGGAGTCCGGTGTAGCCGAGCAGCAGGTCGAGGGCCATCGCGAACAGCGCCCAGCACATGATGTCCATCGCGACCGGTGGGTAGACGAACCACGGCAGGGCCAGCGCCACGAGGAGGCCGACAGCCGCCGCGGCGACTCGGACCCCTGTCGAGCGACCCGACGCGAGCCGGGCGACGACAGTCATGCCACCGCCTCCTCACGGCCGAACAGGCCGGCCGGACGCAGTAGCAGCACCGCCGCCATCACGATGAACACCAGGGTCTGCGACAGGGACGGCACGTAGAGGTTCCCGAGTGCCTGCAGCATGCCGATGGCGAACCCGGCCAGCACCGAGCCGAAGATCGACCCGAGCCCACCGATGACCACGACCGCGAAGACGACGATGATCAGGTCTGCGCCCATCAAGGGGTTGACCGCTCGCATCGGCGCGGCGAGCACTCCGGCCAGCCCGGCGAGGGCGATGCCGAACCCGAACACCGGCGTCACCCAACGTCCGACGTTGATGCCGAGCGAGCGGGTGGTGTCCGGCCGCTCCGTGGCGGCGCGCACGATCATCCCCACCTTGGTGCGGTTGAGCAGCACGTAGACCGCGGCGCACGTGACCACCGAGAAGGCAAGGACGAAGACCTGGTACGTCGGATAGTTGAACAGTCCCAGGTCCAGCGACCCCTCGAGCAGGTCCGGCCGCGGGTAGGGCTTGGACTGCACGCCGTACTGACGCCGGACCAGGTCCTGCAGCAGCAACGTGAAGCCGAACGTGAGCAGGAAGTTGTACAGCGGGTCGAGGGCTGCAAGCCGATGGATGAAGACCCGTTCGAGGACGATCCCGACCAGGCCCAGCACCAGCGGCATCACCAGCAGGGACACCCAGAAGCTCACCCCGGCCTCTGCCAGTAGCAGGTACGTGCCGAACGCGCCGAGCATGTAGAACGCGCCGTGCGCGAAGTTGACCACGCCCAGCATGCCGAAGATCACGGACAGGCCGAGCGCGAGCAGCGCGTAGAAGCTGCCGCCGACGAGCCCGTTGAAGGCCTGCTGGACGAAGTTGGACATTAGGAGGCGGGCATCTCGCAGCCGGACTCGGCGACCGACTTGAACGCCTCCTCGGCCGGGATGGTCTCGACGAGGTCGACGAAGTCGAAGTCCTCAGCCACATCACCGGGCTCCTTGACCTTCACGAGGTAGGCGTCGTGGACGACCCGGTGGTTCTCGGCGCGGATCTCGCCGTTGCGGGCGAAGAAGTCGTCGATCTTCTGGCCCTCGAGCTCGGACACGACGTCGTCTGATCCGTCGGTGCCCGCGCGCTGAACCGCCTCGAGGTACTGCAGGGTCGCCGAGTAGTTCCCCGCATGGGCGAACGTCGGGCGCGTCCCGGTCCGCTTCTTGAACTTGTCGGCCCATGCCCGGCTCTCGTCGTCCATGTTCCAGAACCACGCCGTCGTGAACAGCGTCCCCGACAGTTCCTCCACGCCGATGCTCTTGATGTCGGTGTCGAACATCAGGCCGACCGCCAGGTCCACGCCCTTGTCCTGCAGCTTGAACTCGTTGTACTGCTTGACGAGGTTGACCAGGTCGCCACCGGCCTGCATCGTGCCCAGCACGTCGGGGGTCGGCTTCAGGTTCGGTGCCTTGAGCAGGAACGTGGAGAAGTTGTCGTTGGGGAAGGGTGTCGGATCCGACTTGACGACCGTCCCGCCGGCGGCCTCGACCGCCGCCGAGAAGCTCTTGTTCATGTCCTGGCCGAAGGCGTAGTCCGGGTAGACGATGTACCAGTTGCCGGCACCCTGCTTCGTCACCTGGGTCCCGGTGCCGTTGGCGAGCATGTACGTGTCGTACGCGTAGTGGAAGGTGTACTTGTTGCACTGGGCGCCGGTCAGCTCCGTGGTGGCGGCGCCGATGTCGATGAACAGCTTCTTCTTTGCCTTGGCCTGGGTCGCGACGGCGAGTGCAGCCGATGACGTCGGAACGTCCAGGATGATGTCGGCGTCCTGCCGGTCATAGAGCTCCTGCGCCTTGGAGTTGGCCACCTCGGGCTCGTTCGCGTGGTCGGCGCTGATGACCTCGATGTTCTTCGTCACGGCGTCGTCGCCGTGCTTCTTCAGGAAGTCGTCCACGGCCAGCTCGACGGCCTTGACGGAGTTCTTCCCGGACAGCTCGGCGTAGACGCCGCTCTGGTCGTTGAGGACAGCGAGCACGAGCTTGTCGCCGCTGATCTTCCCGCCGCCGCTGGTCGGTCCGCCCTGCCCGCAGGCCGTGAGCAGCAGGGCTCCTCCGGCCAGTGTGGCGGCGGCCACCGTCCGACTCCGTCGCATGCCATCCTCCTCGTCGTCGGGACGCTGGTCGGCGGCCCGTTCGGTCCTCGTGGTTGTCTCGTCAGATGCCGAGGTGCTCAAGCAGCTCCTTCTCCCTGCGCTCCACCTCGGAGTTGGCCAGCCGTTCGACGATGCGGCCCTGCGCAAGCAGGTAGTGGCGGTCCGCGACTGTCGTCGCGAAGTGCAGGTTCTGCTCGACGAGCAGGATGGTCACGCCGTGGCCCTTGGCCTCCCGGAGGATGTCGCCGATCTGCTGGACCAGGCGTGGCGACAGCCCTTCCGTGGGCTCGTCGCAGAGGAGCATCCGGGCGCCCATGCGCAGCACGCGCGCGATGGCCAGCATCTGCGCCTCGCCGCCGGAGAGCTTGGTACCCGCGGACCGCCGCCTGTCGCGCAGCGGCGGGAACGTGTCGTAGATGCGCTCCAGGGACCAGCCGTCCGGCGACACGGCTGGTGGCAGCGCCAGGTGTTCTTCGACCGACAGCGAGGCGTACACCCCGCGGTCGTCGGGGACGTAGCCGAGTCCGCGGCGCGCCCGGGCGTGCGCGGGCAGCCGGTCGATGCGCTGCCCATCCAGCTCGATGTTGCCGCGGCAGCCCCGGTGCAGACCCATCACGCTGCGCAGCAGGGTGGACTTGCCGGCGCCGTTGCGCCCGACGAGGGTCACCACCTCGCCGGAGGCCACCTCGAGGCTGACGTCGCGCAGGACCTGCGCCTCGCCGTAGTAGGCGCTGAGGCCTTCGACGCTAAGCAACGGCGTCCCCGAGGTACGCGCTGATGACGCGCGGGTCGTTCCGCACCTGGTCGTACGGGCCCTCCACCAGGACCGACCCGAACTGCAGGACCGTCACCCGGTCGGCGAGGCTCCCGACGACGCTCATGTTGTGCTCGACGAGCACGACCGTCCGGCCTTCCCGGACGCGGCCGATCAGCTCGACGGTGCGTTCCACGTCCTCCATGCCCATGCCGGCCGTCGGCTCGTCGAGCAGCAACAGCGTCGGTTCGAGCGCCAGTGCGAGGGCCAGCTCCAGCGCGCGCTTGCGGCCGTACGCCAGGGTCCCCGCCGGCATGTCTGCCTGGTCCTGCAGGCCCACCTGCTCAAGCAGGTCCATGGCGCGCTCCCGGAACCTCCCGAGCAACCGGTCGGAGCGCCAGAACCGGTAGCCCAGCGAGGTGCGGCCCTGCAGCGCCAGCTCCACGTGCTCGCGAAGCGGCAGCTGCTC
The DNA here is from genome assembly GCA_050743225.1 of Actinomycetes bacterium. Classification (GTDB taxonomy): domain Bacteria; phylum Actinomycetota; class Actinomycetes; order JACCUZ01; family JACCUZ01; genus JBOGDX01. Next base: position 5,524 of record JBOGDX010000001.1, read on the forward strand.
GAAGAGGCTGGTTATCTGGAAGGACCGCGCCACCCCCAGCCGCGCGATCTGCTCGGGTGGGCGGCCGGTGATGTCCTGGCCATGCAGGCGGATCGTCCCGGCGCTGGGCGTCAGGAAGCCGGTGAGCAGGTTGAACAGCGTCGTCTTGCCAGCGCCGTTGGGCCCGACCAGCGCGTGCACCTGCCCCTCGGTGACGGTCAGGTCGACCCCGTCGACGGCGCGGAAGCCCCGGAAGTCCTTCGTCAGGCCCCGGGCGAGCAGAGCCGGCGCTCCGTCGTCCCGGAGGCTGCCGTCGTCCATGCGCGGTCGCTGTCCCTTCGCCACAACACCCGCATCACCGCGGAGTGCGTTCCGGGAACGCTAGGAAGGTCGGGTGCCCCGCCGCTATGTCGGGTACGCCCACAATGCCCGCAGATTCGGTGGCGCCACGGCACAGGCTGTGCGCCACGCCTTCTCAATTCGCCCGGGCAACGCCGACGGCCGGTGGCCCTGACCTGCAGGAACACCGGCCGTCGTCTGTCGGGGTGGCGGGATTTGAACCCACGACCTCTGCGTCCCGAACGCAGCGCGCTACCAAGCTGCGCTACACCCCGAGCGAACCCGGCAAGTCTAACCGAGGCCGGAGGCCGCGCTGACCTTGCCGCCGATCATCACCGGCCGCGTTCAGACCGACGGCGACCTGCCTTTGATCGCCTCGTGGTCGAAGAGGTTCACGAAATCGGCCCTGTCACGACCACCAGGCAGTCGAGGCCTGGCGGGTTCGTCCCTACCCGAGGCCGAAGGTGGCACCCACTCGCTTCTCCACCAGCGTCAGCAAGGTGGCCTCGGGAGGGCAGGCGAAGCGCACGGGCGCGTACGGCGACGTGCCGAGCCCGGCCGACACGTGCAGGAGCGAGCGCTTTCCGGCGTACGCGTGCTCGGAGACCCCCTTGGCACGGCGGGGCGGCAGGTCGCAGTTGGTGACCAGCGCGCCGACCCCGGGAACGCACAGCTGCCCCCCGTGCGTGTGGCCGGCGAGGATCAGTCCGAAGCCGTCCGCGGTCATGGGGTCGAGGACCCGTCGGTACGGCGCGTGGGTGACGGCCAGCGCCAAGTCGGCGGAAGGGTCCGCCGGTCCGGCGACCTCGAAGTACCTGTCCTGGCGGATGTGAGGGTCGTCGGTGCCGACCAGCTCGATCTCCCGGTGGTCGATCTTGATCCGCTCGCGGGCGTTGTCCAGGTCGAGCCAGCCGGCGCTGACCATCCCCTCGCGCAGGTCCTCGGCCGGCAGGCGGCGCTTGCTGAGGCGGACCTCACCGACCGAAAACAAGTAGCGGGCGGGATTCTTGAAGGTCGGTTCGTAGTAGTCGTTGGACCCCATCACGAACGCGCCCGGGCTCTCCAGCAACGGCCCCAGCGCGTCCAGCACCGCCGGGACGGACTCCCGGTGGGCGAGGTTGTCGCCGGTGTTGACGACGAGGTCCGGCTCGAGGCCGGCCAAGGCGCGGACCCACTCCCGCTTCCTCCGCTGACCGGGCGTCATGTGCAGGTCGGACAGGTGCAGCACACGTAGTGGTCGCGACCCCGCGGCGAGAACCGGGACCTGAACTCGACGCAACCGGAAGGAACGGACCTCCACACCTGCGGCCCAGCCCAGCGCCGCCGCTCCCGCGACCGCGACGCCACCGAGCGCCGACAGGGGGATGGTGGCTCGCCGTTTCACACTTCATGTTCACACACGCTTTGTCACGCGGGCGAACGCGCGAGCGACTTCGACGCAGCAGCGCGCTACACGGACGCTGACACACTGACGTCATGACCGGACTCAAGGACCGCCTGCAGGCCGATCTGACCGCCGCCATGAAGGCCCGCGACGAGCTGCGCTCCTCGACGCTGCGCATGCTTCTCACGGCGGTCAGGACCGAGGAGGTCGCGGGCAAGTCAGCTCGCGTGCTCGACGACGCCGAGGTGGTCACGGTGCTAACCCGCGAGGCGAAGAAGCGGCGCGAGGCCGCCGACGCATTCGCCGACGGTGGGCGGCCAGAGCGCGCCGACCGGGAGCACGCGGAGCGCGACGTGATCGCGGAGTACCTGCCCGCGCAGCTGGGCGACGACGAACTGCGCGACCTGGTCGCGGCCGCGATCGCCGAGACCGGGGCGGCCGGACCGCAGGCCATGGGTCAGGTCATGAAGGCCGTCACCCCGCGTACCGCCGGTCGCGCCGAGGGCGGTCGAGTCGCGGCCGAGGTCCGTCGGCAGCTGGCCGGCTGACCGGTTCGGCTCAGGCCGGATGACCAGTTCGGGTCAGCCGCCCCCGCCGCCTCCGTTGCCGTTCCCGTTGCCGTTCCCGTTGTTCCCCGGATCCGGTCCCAGGGTCGTCTCGCCGGACGGCTCCTGCTGGGCCGGCGGCGCGCCGGCGCTGACGTAGATGACGACGCGCTGTCCCGGGTAGACCGCAGCGCCGGCCCCGGGATAGGAGTAGGCGACGGTTCCTTCCGGGGCGTACGACGCGTAGACCCGGTCGCCGCTCACCACCGGGTCGAGCTGGGCGTCGCGCAGCGTCGCCCGCGCCTGCCCGACTGACATCCCGCTCACCGTGGGCACAGAGAGCGACTCGCCTTGCACCACGTCCTCGGCGGCGTCGCTGAACGAGGTGACGGGCACGTCGGCGAGCGCCTCGCTCATCATCTGCCGCCAGATGGGCCCGGGCAGGCAGCCACCGCAGACGTCGCCGTAGTAGCGGCCGCCGATCAGGCGGTTCTGCAGGGGGTAGCCCCCGCGCGGCGGAGACGGGTTGCCGGCCCAGACCGCCGTCGCGAGCTCCGGGGTGTAGCCGACGAACCACACCGACACCCGCCGGTTGGTCGTGCCGGTCTTCCCGGCTGCCGGCCGGCTGATGGCCGCACGGACGCCGGTGCCGCGCTGCATCACGCCCTGCAGCAGCTGGTTGATGCCGTCGGCGATGTCCTGCTCGAGTGCCTGCTCGCAGCCGGCCTGGGGCACCGGCAGCCGCACCCCGTTGGGGTCGGTCACCTCGAGGATCGCGATCGAGTTGCAGTGCAGACCGCGCGCCGCGAAGCTCGCGTAGGCCTCGGCCATCGACAGCGGCGACACCTCGTCGATGCCGAGCGTGAACGACTTCACCGGGGTGAGCGGCCCGCCGTCCGCGCGGGCCATGCCCAACGCCTCAGCGATCTGCTTGGGCCGGCAGACGCCGACCCGCTCCTCGAGCTGGGCGAAGTAGGTGTTGATGGAGCCCTCGATGCCGGTCTGCAGCGTGTAGGTGCCGTTCTCGCTCGACGTCTCGTTGTACGGCCGCCACTCGTCGCGCAGGATCTCGCCGCAGCCCTGCACGTCGCCGATGTCGGCCTGGTACGGCGCGTAGATCGGGTAGCTGAACGGGTACCCCTTCTCCAACGCGGCGGCGGCCACGAACGGCTTGAACGTCGAGCCGGCCTGGAAACCGCTGGACCCGCCGTACGCACGGTCGGTCGCCGGGTTGAACTTGATCTCGCCCTTGCCGTCGCCGTACCCGCGGCTGACCGCCATCGCTCGGACGTGACCCGTCCCCGGCTGCACCGACACCAGGGCGGACGCCACCTTGTCCCTCGGGTCGACGTACTCGGCCACTGCGTCCTCGGCGGCCTTCTGCGCCGTCCGGTCCAGCGTGGTGGTGATCGTCAGACCGCCGCGCAGCAGCAGGTCGACCCGGTCGGAACGCTCGGCCCCGAACACCTTGTCGTTGAGGATCGTCTTGAGCACGAAGTCGCAGAAGAACGCCGACTTGGAGTCGTTGCACCCGTTGCCGAGCCGCTTCTGCTCCTTCAGCTTCAGTGGCGCAGCCTTCGCCGCCGCCACCTCGGCCGGCGTGGCAAGCCCGGTCTCCTCCATCCGGGTGAGCACGACGTTGCGCCGGGCCACCGCGCGCTCGGGGTTGCGGGTCGGGTCGTAGGCGGTCGGCTGCTGGATGATGCCGGCCAGCAGCGCCGCCTGCTCGAGGGTCAGCTCCCTTGCCGTCGTACGGAAGTAGCGCTTGGCGGCTGCCTCGATGCCGTACGCGCGGGCACCGAAGAACGCGATGTTGAGGTAGCGCTCGAGGATCTGCTTCTTCGTGTACTTCTCCTCGATCGCGACGGCGTAGCGCAGCTCCCGAACCTTGCGGCTGTACGTCTGCGCGGTCGCCTCGCGCATCGCCCGCTTGCGCCTGGCCGGGTCGTCGATCTCGCTGGCCTTCAGCAGCAGCACTTGCTTGACGTACTGCTGGGTCAGGGTGGAGCCACCCTGGACGTCCTCGCCGGACTGGTTGTTGATGAAGGCGCGCAGCGTGCCGCGCAGGTCGATCCCGCCGTGCTCGTAGAAGCGGGAGTCCTCGATGGCGATGACGGCCTTGCGCATCACCGGTGCCACGTCCGAGAGCGGCACCGACACGCGGTTCTCGTGGTAGAACGTGGCGATCATCGACCCGTCGGCGGCCAGGATGCGGGACCGCTCGGGCAGCGGAGGGATCTCCAGCTCGGCCGGGAGGCTCAGGAAGCCGTCGGCACTGTCGCGAGCGACCAGGCCGGCGCCGCCGACCAGGGGGAGCGCTAGGCCGGCTACCAGCAGGCCGGAGAGCACGCTGACGCCCAGGAACAGGGCGACGCGCGTCATGAACCCGCTGTCCGGCGCCGGGCCGGAGCGTGGGCGCAGTGCGTCCATGCGCGACAGGGTACGTGGTGGGGGAGGGTGGTAGTCCGTACTGACTAGGCCAGATTGGACCGAACGGTCCTGTTGCCCGACGTGTCCGCTTCCGTACCGTCCCTGATCACAACGCACCATCGCACGACGTGATCGTGCATGCACCAGAGGACGGTCAGCATGACGTGGGCAGACGACTGGGCCTCTCGGGGGGCTTGCCGGAAGAGTGACCCGGACACGCTGTTCGTGCAGGGGGCCGCGCAGAACCGCGCGAAGGCCGTCTGCATGGGGTGCCCGGTTCGCACCGAGTGCCTCGCCGACGCCCTGGACAACAGGGTTGAGTTCGGTGTCTGGGGCGGGATGACCGAGCGTGAACGCCGGGCGTTGCTCCGTCGCAGGCCGAACGTGACCTCATGGCGGGCACTGCTGGAGACCGCGCGCGACGAGTACGAGCGCGGCCTGCAATCCAGCGACCTTCAGGTGGCGATGTAGCACCACCGTCGCGGGGGTTTTCCCTCGGGGGAGCGGAGGTGGGGCGGTCCCGGAGGGGAGGACCGCCCCGCTCAGGTTTAATTGGTGGCCCGACCAGAATTCGCCGAGTGAAACGTTCGGCACGCGCAACGGCCAGGAACGCTGCGAAACGGTTCACTCGAGGCTCGGGGAGAGCGCGGCGCCGACCACCCGCAGACCGGCAAGGTCGTGCACGTCGCCCGGCTGGGCCGGGACGTCGACCACCGCCACCCTGGGGTGCGCCGCGGTGAAGCGGCCGCGCAACGACTGCTCCCGCTCGATGATCCGCATCCGTTCCGCGTGCAGTCGCAGGATCCCCGCCGCGAGCGGGTGCTCCCCCGCCTCGTCCAGCGTCTCGGCCCCGGCCGTCGCGCGCGCCGCCGAGAGGGTCCTGGCGCCCGTGGTGTGCACCCGGTTCAGGACCAGCCCGGACAGCGGCATCCGCTCCTCGCCGAGGCGCTCCACGAAGTACGACGCCTCCCGCAGCGCGTCGCGCTCGGGGGTGGCGACGACGACGAACGAGGTGCCAGATGTCTGCAGCAGGCGGTACGTCGCGTCTGCCCTTTCCCGGAAGCCCCCGAACATGGTGTCGAGGGCGGAGATGAAGGCCTGCAGGTCCTTGAGCACTTGCGCCCCGAGGACCTTCGTGAGCACGGACGTCATCGCGCCGAGCCCGGCGCCGATCACCTTCAGGTACGCCCTGCCACCCGTCTTCGCGCTGCCCATCAGGATCCGGATGAACCGTCCGTCCAGGAACGAGGCGAGCCGCTTCGGCGCGTCGAGGAAGTCCAACGCCGACCGGCTCGGTGGCGTGTCAACGACGATGAGGTCCCAGCGGTCCTGAGCCCGCAGCTGGCCGAGTTTCTCCATCGCCATGTACTCCTGCGTCCCGGAGAAGCTCGACGACAGCGACTGGTAGAAGGGGTTCGCCAGGATGGTCGCCGCCCGCTCGGGTGTCGCGTGCGCCTCGACCACTTCGTCGAACGTGCGCTTCATGTCCAGCATCATCGCGTCGAGCGACCCGCCGCTGGTCACGTCGACGCCGCCCACCCGGCGAGGGGTGTTGTCCAGCTCCGTCAGCCCCATCGACTGCGCGAGCCGGCGGGCCGGATCGATGGTGAGCACGACGACGGCGCGGCCCTGCTCGGCGGCCCGCAGCCCGACCGCAGCGGCCGTGGTCGTCTTGCCGACACCCCCCGCGCCGCAGCACACGACGATGCGGGTCGACCGGTTCCCGATGACCCGGTCCAGGTCGAGCACCGGCGCGCTCGGCATTCGCGGCGCCCGCCCTGGTCCGGTCACGCCATGCCCTGGCGGCACAGCCGCTCGGCCAGCGTGTACAACCCGCCGAGATCGACACCGTCCGCGAGCAAGGGCAGCTCGTACGACGGCCGCTGGAGCTCCTTGAGCGTCCGTCGCTCCTTCCGCTCCAGCGCGACGCGGGCTGCGTGCTCGCCCGCCTCGGCGAGCAGGGCGTCCACGGCGGAGATCCGGACGCCGGCCGCCGCGAACCCGGCCGCCACCAGGTCGCGGTCCAACCGCCCTCTCGCGGCGGCGCTCAGCTCCGCCTGCTTGAGCAGCGGGGCGCGCACCCCGTTCACGACGATCCCGCCGACCGGCAGCCCGGCCTTGGTGAGCTCCTCGTCCGCGTCCGCGGTCTCCTGGACGGGCATCTCCTCGAGCAGTGTCACCAGGTGGACGGCTGTCTGCGGGGACGTGAGCAGCCTCATGATCGAGTCGGCGTGACCGCGGATCGGGCCGACCCGGGCCAGCCCGGCGACCTCAGCGTTGACCCCGAGGAACCGCGCGATCCGGCCCGTGGGAGGGGCGTCGAGCACCACCGCGTCGTACGTCCGGGAGCCACCCTGCCGCCGCCGCACGGCCTCGTAGACCTTGCCGATCACCAGGACGTCGCGCATGCCGGGCGCGATCGTCGTGGCGAAGTCCACGGCCCCGATACGTCGCAGCCCACGGCCGGCGCGACCGAGCCGGTAGAACATCTCGAGGTACTCAAGCAGCGCCTCCTCGGGGTCGACGGCCAACGCGTACACGTCGCCGCCCCCGGGGCCGACCGCGACCTTGCGTTCCCCGTAGGGCAGCGGCGGCGAGTCGAAGAGCTGGGCGAGTCCCTGCCGCCCTTCCACCTCGATGAGGAGGGTCCGGCGGCCCTCTCCGGCCAGCCCGAGCGCGAGCGCCGCGGCGACGGTGGTCTTGCCCGTCCCGCCCTTCCCGGTGACGACGTGCAGACGCACGCCCTCCCAGTCGGAGTCGCGGCTCGCCATGGCCGGGAGCGTATCCACGCGACCGCGGCGCGGCAGCAGCCGGCCGCGGCCCGCGATCAAGGGGACGCGAGGAGCGCGATGGCGTCGAGGACGGCCGGCCAGGCGGCCGAGAGGGGGTCGATGAGCGCGAAGTGCCCGACGCCGTCGAGCTCGTGCAGCACGGCGTCGTCGCCGGCGGCAGCAGCATCGCGCGCGTACGTCCGGCTGATCTCGACGGGCACGAGCTCGTCGACGCTGCCGTGCACGAGGACACAGCGCCCGCCGGTCGGCAACAGGGCCGCCGGGCTCGCGACGGCGTAGCGCTCGCGGTGTCGGCGCGGGCTGCCGCCGATGAGTTGTCGCGCCGCGTGGCCGCCGAGGCCGAGCCGGTCCGCCTCCACCAGGTCGAGCACGCCGGCCAGGGAGACGACGCCGGCCAGCGGCGGGCGCGCCGGAAGGTGCCACGGCAAGGTGTCGGGCAGCCGGTGCCGGGAGGAAGCCCAGGCTGCGAGGTGACCGCCGGCCGAGTGGCCGACCAGGACTGTGCGGGCGGTGTCCACCCGGTCACCGAGAGCCTGGCGGGCCAGGCCCGGCACGGTGTCGGCGAGCAGGGCAACGTCGTCGAAGGTCTCGGGCCACCCGCCGCCGCGCCGGCTGACGCGTCGGTACTCCGGCGTCGCCACGACATAGCCCGCCTCGGCGAGGCCTGCGCTCTGCGGGCCCGCGTGCGCCCGGTCGTACTCCGCCATCCAGAAGCCGCCGTGCACGACGACCACGAGCGGCACCGGCCGCGTTGCCTGCGCCGGCAGCCGCAGGTCGACGACGTGCTCGGCGAGCGGGCCGTAGGCGAGCGTCTTGTCGGGAGGCGGGGCCGGGCGGTCAAGCACGTCGCGGTCGCTCGACACCCGCGCAGTATGGTCCGTGCCATGACCAAGTGGGAGTACGCCACCGTGCCGCTGCTCGTGCACGCGACCAAGCAGATCCTCGACAACTGGGGCGAGGACGGCTGGGAGCTCGTGCAGGTCGTGCCCGGGCCGGGCGGCGGCGAGCAGGTCGTTGCCTACCTGAAGAGGCAGCGGTGACCGGGCCCGAGCAGCGCCTCGCCGACCTCGGGCTCGCCCTGCCGACCGACACGTCACCGCTCGCGGCCTACGTGCCCGCGGTCCGGACCGGCAACCTCGTCTTCACGTCGGGCCAGCTGCCAAGGGCCGACGGCAAGCTGGCGGCCACCGGGAAGGTGGGAGCGGAGGTCAGCGCCGAGGACGCCGCCGTGCATGCGCGGACCTGCGCCCTCAACGCCCTCGCCGCCGTGAAGGCCGAGATCGGCGACCTGGCGAACGTACGCCGCGTCGTGAAGGTCGTTGGCTTCGTCGCGAGCGCCCCGGACTTCACCGGGCAACCGGGCGTCATCAACGGGGCCAGCGAGCTCCTGGGCGACGTGTTCGGTGAGCTCGGTGTTCACGCGCGCAGCGCCGTCGGAGTTGCCGTCCTGCCGCTGGACGCGCCGGTCGAGGTCGAGCTCGTCGTCGAGGTCGCTTCCTACTAGTCCGGGCTACTCCGGCGCGGCGATGTCCTTCGTCGCCGCCTCCAGGAAGGCGATCTCGAAGGCTGTCGCACTCAGCTGCACGGCCACCTTCGCCAGGTCGGAGACCCGCCCGTCGTCGTGTCCCTGGCTGTCGAGCGCCGCGCGCAGCATGCGGCCGAGCTCGGCGGCGGCCCGGGCGGCGTCGAGCTGGAGGGTCTGGAGGACCTCCAACGGCACGCCGCTCACCGCAAGTGTCCGGCCCACGCCGACCAGCACGGTGTGGCTCACCAGCTGTCCGTGCTCGTCCCGCCAGGCGAGCCCCGTCTCGGTCAGGTCGGCGGGCAGGTCCGGGAGCAGCTCGCGGATCCGTGCCTCCGGGATCGGCACCGTCGGGGAGATGTCCGACCTGCCCTCGCTGAACCGGCGACGGCGGTCGGCGACGATCGCCGAGTAGCTGCCGGGAGAGTCGATGAGCCGCTTGATGGCGGCGAGGGTGAAGCCCTCCCGCTGCAGCGACGCGATGAGCAGGAGACGCGCCGCGTGCGCGCCGGAGTAGTGCGCGACGCGCCCGCGGATCTCCGGGGCGAAGAGCAGGCCGCGGGACTGGTAGGCCCGGATGTTGCGTGGCGTCATGCCGACGCGACCAGCCAGCTCCGCGATGTTCATGCTCTCGGCCACCGTGTCCCCCATGCTCAGCCTGGGTCGACCGTACCCGACCTGGGCCCCACCTCTTACGATTCGCCGCGTGGTTGATGTCCCGGCGTCACTCGTCGAGCACGCCCGGGCTTTCCTGGCCGACCCCGGGAAAGCGGTCGAGCCGCGTCACGCGGCCACCGTGGTGCTGCTGCGCGACGGCGCGGAGGGCCCGGAGGTCTACCTGCTGCGCCGCGCGGGAACGATGGCGTTCGCCGCCGGCATGCACGTGTTCCCCGGCGGCTCGGTCGACCCGCGCGACGGCGAGGTCGAGACGTCCTGGGCCGGGCCGTCCCCCGCGGGGTGGGGCGAACGCCTGGGCTGCGACGAGACCCTGGCCCGGGCCCTGGTCTGCGCCGCCGTGCGGGAGACCTTCGAGGAGTCGGGAGTCCTGCTGGCCGGGCCGTCACCCGACGAGGTCGTGGCGGCCACGACGTCGGACGACTGGGAGCGCGACCGGCTCGCGCTGCTCGACCGGTCGGCGTCGATGGCGCAGATGCTGGGCGCCCGGGCCCTCGTGCTGCGCAGCGACCTGATGCGCCCGTGGGCGCACTGGATCACACCGGAGTTCGAGCCGCGCCGGTTCGACACCCGGTTCTTCGTCGCGGCGGTCCCGCAAGGGCAGCTGCCGCGCGACGTGAGCAGCGAGGCCGACCGTGCGGCCTGGGTGCCCGTCCGCCGGTCGCTCGCCGAGCACGATGCGGGTCGGATGGCAATGCTGCCTCCGACGGTCCAGGCCCTGCGGGACCTCGCGAGCCTGGTGGACGTCGACGCCGTGCTGTCGGAGCCCCGTGAGGTGCGCCCGGTGATGCCGCGCCTGGTCGAGGTGGACGGCAGCCTGCGGCTGGAGGTGACATGAGCGTCGCGCCGCCGCACTGGTGCACCCTGGTCCGCGCCGACAACTCCGGCCCGATGACGCTGGACGGCACCAACACCTACGTCCTGCGCGGGTCGGGCGCCGGCGCGGGTGTGGTCGTCGACCCGGGTCCGGCGGACGACGCCCACCTGGCGGCGGTTGCCGCTCATGGCCCGATCGGGCTCGTGCTGCTCACGCACGGGCACGCCGACCACGCGGAGGGTGCCCGGCAGTTGCACGAGATGACCGGCGCGCCGGTGCGTGCGGTCGACCAGCGACATTGCGTCCACGGGACTCCGCTCACGCCGGACGGGCCAGTCGAGGGCGATCTCGGGTTGCAGATCGAGCTCATCGCCACGCCCGGGCACACATCGGACTCCGTGTGCTTCCTCGTCGGCGACGACGGGCAGGACCGGGCCGTGCTGACCGGGGACACCGTGCTGGGCCGCGGCACGACGGTCGTCGCCCACCCGGACGGCGCCCTCGCGCCGTACCTCGAGTCGCTCCGCCGCATCGAGGCGCTCGGTCCGGTCACCCTGCTGCCGGGCCACGGCCCGGTGCGGGAGGACGCGCGCGCACTGGCCCGGGAGTACCTGGCCCACCGCGAACAGCGGCTCCAGCAGGTGCGCGAGGCGGTGGCGTCGGGCGCGCGGTCCGCCGCCGACGTGGTTCGGCTGGTGTACGCCGACGTCGACCGGGCGCTGTGGCCGGCGGCCGAGTTGTCCGTGCTGGCCCAGCTCGACTACCTCGACCTCCGGTAAGACCTCCAGACAAGACCCGCGGTGATCATGCACTAGTGGGGATCTTGGGAACCACCGCAGGTCAGGGACCCGCAATCCCGTGGCGATCATGCAGGTTTGGGTCGGCCGAGCACCGGGTGAGCGGTCATGCCAAGGGTGACCAACACCGCAAACCGCCGCAAGATCCGCCCGTCGGCGCCCGCAAGATCGGAGATCCCAACCGGGCTCCCCCCGGGTGTCCTCCAGCCTCACCAACACCCAGCCGGCTCGCCGGCGGAGCTCCGTCGCGAAAACTGACCCGATGCTCCGCCAGCTCGGAGAAAGCTGCTTCGAGGCGACTCATCGCGTGACGGATGTGATATCTGCGACGCACGTGGCGAAAGGGACGTCGTAGGGCTCTCCCGACGCGCCAGATTGGGGATCTGGTCCGCGCAGGGCACCGGCAAGATGCCGGGTCGCGCGAGATGTCTCAAGGTCCCCGTGCCGTCGGGCGAGCGGCGAGTCGACGTGGCGTATGCCGCTGACGCCGCGGCCATCAAGATCCCCAAAACTGCATGATCGGCGACGGTTGGTGACGGTGTTGTCGCAGGTCAGCGCTGTCCCGTGGTCACGATCCCCGAAAGTGCATGATCAACTGCTGGTCTGGGGTGGTCAGCCGGCGCGGCGGGTGAGGCGCTCCACGTCGAGGATGACGACCGCGCGGCCCTCCAGCCGGAGGAACCCGCGGGAGGCGAAGTCTGCCAGCGCCTTGTTCACCGTCTCCCGCGAGGCACCAACCAGCTGCGCCAGCTCCTCCTGGGTGAGGTCGTGCGTGACGCGCAGCCCGTCCTCGGCCTCCACCCCGAACCTCTTGGCGAGGTCCAGCAGCGCCTTGGCGACCCGCCCGGGAACGTCGCTGAACACCAGGTCGCCCATGGCCTCGTTGGTCCGGCGCAGCCGGCGGGCGAGCGCCGCGAGCAGGCGCCCGGCCACCTCCGGGCGCTGCAGCAACAGCGGCTGCAGGTCGTCGTGGCCGAGGCCGTGCAGGGTGGCCGCCGTCACCGCAGTGGCCGTCGCCGTGCGCGGACCCGGGTCGAACAGCGACAGCTCGCCGAACATCTCGCCCGGTCCGAGCACCCCGAACAGGTTCTCCCGGCCGTCGGAGGCCGTGCGCCCCAGCTTGACCTTGCCCTGCGTCACGACGTACAGCCGGTCGCCCCGGTCGCCCTCGTTGAACAGCGTCTCTCCGCGGCGGAGCCGCACCTCGTCCATCCTGCGCCGGAGCTCGTCCTGGGCCTCGCTGTCCAGCGCCGCGAAGAGCGGGGAGCTGCCCAACGTGCCGACCTGCTCGTCCACAGACAGTCCTCTCGATGACCCCGCCTGCACGATCCGGCAGCAGTCTGCCGTACGGCTCCGGAGCGCGCGATCGCGCGGGCAGGGCCACGACGTGAGACGACCCCGATCAGGCGACGCCGCACTCCGGCGCTCGAGGGAGCGGAAGGGCGCGCAGCGCCAGGGTGGGTTCGTCCCGGTAGCGGGAGATCAGCTCACCGGTCGCGGCGTCCAGCCGCTTGTGCAGGCTACGGCGGTACGCCGACAGCTCGCGTTCCGCGGCGGCCAGCCGGGTCACCACAGCCGAGTCCGCACCGCTCGGGCCCTCGGTCTGCCACAGCACCGCGAGGTCCGGCAGCGGCGGCTGGTCCAGGTGGCCGACCAGCGGCTGCATCGCGAGCCGGCGGCTGTCCAGCTGGTGCTCCGACAGCACCGTGCGCAGCCGCCCGAGCGAGGCCTCGTCACCGAGGGCGAGGTCGAGGCGGGCCTGCAGCAGGCGCCGCCAGTACGAGACCCGCGACTCCTCCTGGATCAGCTCCTGCCGGTACGCCCGCAGCTCGTCCAGGCCGAGTGGAGCCAGCTCGGGCGCTCGGCGCGCGGGCTGCCGTCGGAGCGGACCACGCCGACCCTGCTCGCCCACGCGCCGGTGCCGCGCGGCGGTGGCGCTGGTCTGGCTGGTCGTCACGGTCTCGTCCTCCGGTCCGGCGGACAGGTGCCGGTCACGATCCGTGATCGTCGGAGCCGCCGGAGTCCTTGACGGGATGTCACCCGGACGGTCGACGGGCTTGACCGCCTCTTGAAGCGCCCGCCGCCGCGGACCGTAGGCTCTACGAGGTGAGCGGGAGAGGGCGGGCGACGGCGCCGGACGGCTCGGACGAGACCCCACTCGCGCGCACCCGGCGGGCCCGCCGGATCGACCGCATCCTCGCCGAGACCTATCCCGACGCGCACTGCGAGCTCGACTTCACGACGCCCCTTGAGCTGGTAGTCGCGACGATCCTGTCCGCGCAGTGCACCGATGCCCGGGTCAACATGGTCACTCCCGGCCTGTTCCGGCGCTACCCGACTGCCGCCGACTACGCGGGCGCCGACCGCGCCGAGCTGGAGACGATGATCCAGTCGACCGGCTTCTTCCGCGCGAAGACGAACTCCCTGATCGGACTGGGCCAGGCGCTGGTGGAGCGGTACGACGGGCAGGTGCCCGCACGGCTCAAGGACCTGGTGACCCTGCCCGGCATCGGACGCAAGACGGCGAACGTCGTCCTCGGCAACGCATTCGGCATCCCGGGCATCACGGTCGACACCCACTTCGGCCGGCTGGCCCGGCGGTTCGGCTGGACGGAGCAGACCGACCCGGACCGGGTCGAGACCGAGGTCGCGGCGCTGTTCCCGAAGCGCGACTGGACCATGCTCAGCCACCGGCTCATCTGGCACGGGCGGCGCGTCTGCCATGCCCGCCGGCCGGCCTGCGGCGCGTGCCCCATCGGAGCCCTGTGCCCGTCGTACGGCGAGGGTGAGGTCGACGCCGACAAGGCGGCCAAGCTGGTGAAGACCCCCGACCAGGTCGCGGTTGCGTCGTGACCACGCCGCTCGGGGGGGTGGCCGCGACGCTGGCCGCGCTGGTCCTGGTCGCGTGCAGCTCCGGAGATGCTGACCCGGCCGGCCGGGGGAGCGCCCGCCCGGCGACGACCGTCCCGCTGACGGCGACGCAGACAGCCTGTCCCGACCTGGAGCCGGTGGCGCCCCGCGCGGGCGGCCTGCCCGACCTCGAGCTGCCGTGTCTCGGCGACGGGCCGTCGGTGAACCTCGCGCACCTGCGCGGTGTGCCCACAGTGGTCAACGTCTGGGCCGCCTGGTGCACCAACTGCGACCGCGAGATGCCCTTGTTCGCCGACGCGGTCGAGCGCGCCGGCGACGACCTTCGGTTCTTCGGCGTGCACTACAAGGCCCCCCGCGACTTCGGCTTGCGCTCCGAGCAGGACTTCGGCGTCCCCTTCGCGTCCGTGCACGACGAGGACGGCGACCTCATCGTCGAGGCGTTGCGCGCCACCGCCCCGCCGCAGACCTTCTTCGTCACCGCCGACGGCCGACTCGCCGGCCGCAAGATCGGCGAGATCACCTCGGCCGCCGAGATGGCCGACCTGGTGCGGCACTACCTCGGGGTCACCCTGTGACCGACCTCGCGGAGCTGCCGCCATGGTTGCGGCCGTTGGCCGAGGCCGCGGTGGACGTACGTCCCGAGCAGCTGAGCCGGTTCCTCCCGCCGGACGAGGGCGGCCGCGAGTCTGCGGTGCTCATGCTCTTCGGCGAGCGCGAGCCCGGCAGCGGCTGGGACGGCGCCGACGTGCTGCTCATCGAGCGCGCGCACGACCTGCGCAGCCACGCCGGCCAGGTCGCCTTCCCGGGGGGAGCGGTCGACCCGGGGGACGACGGAGTCGTCAGTGCCGCGTTGCGCGAGGCGGTGGAGGAGACCGGGCTGGACCAGTCCGGGGTCGCGGTGTTCGGCACGCTTCCGGCGCTGTTCCTGCCGGTCAGCGACTTCGTCGTGACACCCGTGCTGGCCTGGTGGCGCGAGCCGTCGGAGGTCAGTGTCGTCGACCCGGGGGAGGTGGCCTCGGTGCACCGGGTGCCGCTGGCCGAGCTGCTCGAGCCGGCGAACCGGTTCCGCATGAGCCATCCGAGCGGCTACGTGGGGGCGGCATTCCGCGTGGCGGGGCTGGTGGTGTGGGGGTTCACCGCGGGTCTGCTCGACCGGATGCTCCGCCTGGCCGGCTGGGAACGGCCCTGGGACCACGGCCGGGTCGAGCAGATGCCTCCCGACCTGCTCGCGCTGGTCGACCGCGAGATGGGCCGACGATGAACTGGCTCGATCTCGTGCTGCTCCTGTCCGCCGTCTCGTTCGCGTGGTCCGGCTACCGGCAGGGGTTCGTCGTGGGCGCGCTCGCCTTCGCCGGGTTCATCGGCGGCGGGATCGGCGGCCTGCTCCTGGCGCCCACCCTCGTGTCCGGCGTGGATCCGGGCTTGGGGCAGTCGGTCCTCGCGGTCGGCGCGGTGCTGCTCGCCGCGACCATCGGGCAGGTCCTGCTCGCCTGGCTGGGCTCTCTGGTGCGTGACCGGCTGACCTGGCGGCCGGCGCGGGTCGTCGACGCCACGTTGGGCGCACTCGTGAGCGTGCTGGCGATGCTCCTCGTGGCCTGGTTCCTCGCCTCCGCCCTGCGTCCCGGGCCGGTCCCCTCGCTGTCGCGGCAGATCAGCGACTCGCGGGTCGTCACCGCGGTGGACGAGGTGGTGCCCGATGGGGCGCACACCCTGTTCTCCTCGTTCCGCCGCGTGCTCGACGACAACGGCCTCCCCACCGTGTTCGGCGGCCTCGCGCCCGAGCGCATCCGGCCGGTCGAGCCGCCCGAGCGGGGCATTGCGTCGAGCCAGGCGGTCCGCCGGGCGGGCACCAGTGTCGTCCGGGTCAGCGGCACCGCCGGCGACTGCAACCGCCGGCTCGACGGCACCGGCTTCGTCATGTCGGACCAGCACGTGCTGACCAACGCCCACGTGGTCGCCGGGGTGGACCGGCCGGACGTTCAGGTGGGGGGCAATGGGCGCAGCTACCGCTCGCGCGTGGTGGTCTACGACCCGGATCGGGATCTGGCCGTGCTGTACGTGCCCGAGCTGCGCGCTGACCCGCTGGCCCTGGACCGGACCGCCGGCCGGGGCGACCAGGCCGTCGTGGCCGGGTTCCCCGGTGGCGGCCCCTACCGGCTCGAGCCCGCCCGGGTCCGGGACACCATCGACGCCCGCGGCCCGGACATCTACCAGCGCAAGCAGGTCACCCGTGAGGTGTTCTCGCTGTTCGCCGACGTGGAGCCGGGCAACTCCGGTGGGCCGCTGCTCAGCCTCCGCGGCGACGTCTATGGCGTGATCTTCGCCAAGTCGCTGGACGACCCCGACACCGGCTACGCGCTGACCGTCGACGAGGCCCGACCCGTGGTGCGCGCGGGCCGCGACCGCCAGCAGCCGGTGGACACCGGGGCCTGCATCTGACCATGCGTCTGACCCCGGGCCGGCCGGTCAGCCGAGCAGCCGGATGCCTCCACCGGCCGACGGCTCGTCCGCGAGGGCGTGCGCGGTGGCGACGAGCGCGGCGACGTCCAGGCCGTACGGCGGGTTGTCGGCGTACGGCGCGATCCGCGCTGCCCCGCGCCGCATCAGGGTTGCGGCGCCGACGGGGTTGCCCCTGGCGCGGTGCGTCAGGCCCACCGCGAGCTGGGCCAGGCCTTGCCAGAGGTCGCGTTCCGCCGGCGGTGCGGCCTTCCACGTCCCCTCCAGGACCTCGTGGGCGTGGAACGGCCGACCCGCGTCGAGCAGCCGCTCGGCCTCGGCCAGCGACTCCAAGGGCGGGAGGACGAGGTCGTCGCGGACCCGGTCGACGCCCTCAGCGTCCCGCGGCAGGGGCCGGCCGAGGCCGTCGCGGGGGCGACGGTTCCTTGCGCGACCCGTCGGGTCCCGGTCCCGCCCGGTCATCGCTCCTCCGGCGAGGGGTCGGCCAGCCAGTCGCGCAGGACCGTGGTGAACGCTGAGGGACTCTCCTCGGGCGGGAAGTGCCCGACGCCCGGCATCAGGTGCCACCGGTAGGGGCCCTCGACGTAACGACCGGAGCCTCGAGCGCTGGACGGCAGCACGCATTGGTCGAGGGCACCGTGCACCTGCAGGGTGGGAACGGTGACCGGACTGGCCATGCGCCGGGCGTAGCGCAGCCCGTCGGGCCGCGGGATCGATCGGACCGCCCACCGGTAGGACTCGAGCGCGCAGTGCGCGACGCCGGGGATCTGCACGGCCTGCCGGTAGCGGGCCGCGGACTCCTCGTCCGGGAAGCCCGGCCCTGCCCACCGGTGCATCAGGTCGACGACCTGCTGGCCGTCCGCTGCGACGAGGTCGCGCTCCGGGAGCACCGGTCTCTGGTAGCCGAGCACGTGCCCGCTCGCGCGGACCTGCCGGGCGTCGGTCAGGTGGGCCCGACGCAGTCGTCTGGGATGCGGCATCGATACGGCGACCAGGCGGCGTACCTGCCTCGGGTGCACCACGGACAGCGTCCACGCGACCAGACCTCCGAGACCCTGCCCGACCACGACGGCGTCGCGTTCCCCGAGCGACCGGACAACGCCCGCGGCGTCCTCGGCCAGCGTCCGCGGGTCGTAGCCG
>JBOGDX010000002.1:0-22600 GCA_050743225.1 Actinomycetes bacterium
CATGCCTTCGGTCGGCCTTGTCGCCTCGCTGGCCCCGCCAGCTCAGCCGACGGCCTCCATGCCTTCGGTCGGCCTTGTCGCCTCGCTGGCCCCGCCAGCTCAGCCGACGGCCTCCATGATCTCGTCCGACACGTCGTAGTTGGCGTACACGTTCTGCACGTCGTCGGAGTCCTCGAGCGCCTCGACCAGCCGGAAGACCTTGCGCGCGCCGTCCTCGTCCAGCGGCACGTTGACCGACGGCAGGAACGACGCCTCCGCCGAGTCGTAGTCGATGCCGGCGTCCTGCAGGGCCGTGCGTACGGCCACCAGGTCGGTCGCCTCGGACACCACCTCGAATGCCTCGTCGAGGTCGTTGACCTCCTCGGCGCCGGCGTCGAGAACCGCCAGCAGGACATCGTCCTCGGTCATCCCCTCGGTCTTCGGGACGATGACGACCCCCTTGCGGTTGAACAGGTACGCCACCGAGCCGGGGTCGGCCATCGAGCCGCCGTTGCGACTCATCGCGGTGCGTACCTCCATGGCGGCCCGGTTGCGGTTGTCGGTGAGGCACTCGACGAGCACCGCGACGCCGCTCGGCCCGTAGCCCTCGTACATGATCGTCTGGTAGTCGGCGCCCCCGGCCTCGGCGCCCGACCCGCGCTTGACGGCCCGGTGGATGTTGTCGTTGGGGACCGACGACTTCTTCGCCTTCTGGATGGCGTCGTACAAGGTCGGGTTCCCCGAAATGTCGCCCCCGCCGGTGCGGGCAGCAACCTCGATGTTCTTGATGAGCTTGGCGAACATCTTGCCGCGGCGGGCGTCGATGACTGCCTTCTTGTGCTTGGTGGTCGCCCACTTGGAGTGGCCGCTCATGCGCGCTCCCTCACCATCGTCAAGAACAACCGGTGGACTCGCGTGTCACCGGTCAGCTCCGGGTGGAACGACGTCGCGAGCAGGTGCTCGTGGGCACCGCCGCGGACCGCCACGACCTTACCGTCGGCCGGACCACCCTCGACGTGCGCGAGCTCGCGGACCGCCTCACCCATGGACTCCACCCAGGGGGCCCGGATGAACACCGCGTGCATGGCGCCGGGTGGCTCCAGGTCGGCGAAGGCGACGTCCGCCTCGAACGAGTCGACCTGACGCCCGAAGGCGTTGCGCCGCACGACGACGTCGAGCCCGCCGATCGTCTGCTGTCCGACGGCGCCGTCCTCGATGCGGTCGGCGAGCAGGATCATCCCGGCGCACGAGCCGTAGGTCGGCATGCCCTCGGCCACCCGCTTGCGCAGCGGCTCGAGCAGGTCGAAGGCCGCCGCCAGCTTGGCCATCGTGGTCGACTCACCACCGGGGAGCACCATGGCGTCGACCCGGTCGAGCTCCTCCGCACGGCGTACGGTCATTGCCCGGGCGCCCAGCCCAGTGATGACGTGCAGGTGCTCGCGGACGTCACCCTGCAGCGCGAAGACCCCGATCGTCGGGGCAGTCACCAGCCGCGCTCGGCCAGGCGGTGCGGCGCCGGGATCTCGTCCACGTTGATGCCGACCATCGCCTCGCCGAGCCCGCGCGACACCTTGGCCAGCATGTCTGGGTCGTCGAAGAACGTCGTCGCCTTGACGATCGCCTCGGCGCGCTGGGCAGGGTTGCCGGACTTGAAGATTCCCGATCCGACGAAGACACCTTCGGCGCCGAGCTGCATCATCATCGCCGCGTCGGCGGGGGTGGCGATGCCACCGGCGGTGAAGAGTACGACCGGCAGCTTGCCCGCGACGGCGACCTCCTTGACCAGCTCGTAGGGGGCCTGCAAGTCCTTGGCAGCGAGGTAGAGCTCGTCGCCAGCGAGCGAGGTGAGCCGACGGATCTCGCCGCGGATGGCGCGCATGTGCGTCGTTGCGTTGGACACGTCGCCGGTGCCCGCCTCGCCCTTGGAGCGGATCATCGCGGCGCCCTCGGTGATGCGCCGGAGCGCCTCGCCGAGGTTGGTCGCGCCACACACGAAGGGCACGGTGAACGCCCACTTGTCGATGTGGTGCGCGTAGTCGGCCGGCGTGAGCACCTCGGACTCGTCGACGTAGTCGACCCCGAGCGCCTGCAGGACCTGGGCCTCCACGAAGTGCCCGATCCGGGCCTTCGCCATGACCGGGATCGAGACGGCGGAGATGATCCCGTCGATCATGTCGGGGTCGCTCATCCGTGAGACGCCACCCTGGGCGCGGATGTCGGCCGGGACCCGCTCGAGCGCCATCACTGCGACAGCCCCGGCGTCCTCGGCGATCTTGGCATGCTCCGGCGTGACGACGTCCATGATGACGCCGCCCTTGAGCATCTCGGCCATGCCGCGCTTGACGCGGGCGGTTCCGGTGGTGCGTGCGGCCACCTGGCCCTCGGTGCCTGGGGTCTCGGCACGGCTGTTGTCGGTGCCAGGGATCTCGGCAGGGCTGGACACGGTGGACCTCACGGGAGAGACGGGTCGGGGTGCGCCTCCATCGTACGGCCGAATGCGCCCGCACTCGATCTCGGACTATGGCGGCTCAGGTAACGCTGACGGGACGGTCGCGGCCGATCAGAGCGACCCACACCTGGCCCGGAGCGAGAACCGCGGGCTGCCCGGCGACGGTGTACGTCGTCGGCCGGGACGCCTTCGCGCGCTCCCACGCGCCCTCGAACACCTGGCCGTCGCGGAAGATCAGCGCCCGTCCCTTGCCGATGGTCTCGGTCATCGGGGTATTCGCGCCGTTGACGTCGTGGTAGGGCGACGGCTTCACCGTGGCGAACTGCACGATGAACGTGGTCGGGCCCAGTCGCCCGCCCTCCGCGGCCTGCGCCGGACGGCCGTCGGTCGAGAGGAGCCAGCGCTTGCCCTTGGCCGACCACTCGCCGCTGACCCGCGCACTCGGGTAGCGGGCGGTGAAGGCCTTTGCCGGCTTGCCGCCTGCGGGAAGGTCGCCGAACGTGTAGCCGACCTCCGTCGGCGGGTCGACCTTGCCGGCGCGCCGCTCAAGCTGGTCGAAGGTCCCGATCACGTCGTAAGGCTGGGGGCGGCCGGATGCCCGCCGGTAGCCGCTGTGGTCCCGGTCGAACGACACCAGGCCGAGCGGCGCCCGGACCAGGTTGTCGTGCAGCTTGTTCTGCGAGCCCGAGTAGATGAGGCCGACCTTGCCGTACTGCTTGAGCAGCTCGATGTCGGTGATGCGGGCGCTGCGGACCGGACCGACGTACGTCGGGTAGTCGCTGGAGAAGATCGCTGCCAGCCGCGTGACGCCGCCCTCGACCTGCTCGACGTAGACGACGTCGGCCTTCGACAGCCCGACCTGGGGGGCCGCCTTGGCCGTGTTGTCGACCTTCACGGCGAACACCGGCCGGTTCTCCTTGCCCATCCGGCCGGACAGCAGTGAGGGCTGCGGCGGGGGTGGCGGCGTGGTCGGCGTCGAGGACGGCTCGGACGTGTCGCGCGCCGTCGTCCGGCGTTCGGGGTCCGAAGAACAGGCGGAGAGCACGAGGGCGAGGCCCAGGGCGGCGGCGGCGCCGGCCCGGACGGACACAAGACGGGGTGGGGATATCACGTGCCACAACGGTACGTGGTCTAGGTGAACGTCGTGCGCGCCAGGGGGGCGGGCGGCGTGTCGCTCATCTCGAAGGTCTGCGGCCACTCCGCGTGCCCCGCCAGGCGCAGGTACCGCACGACACGCTTGCGCCGCACGACTCGCGCCGCGCGCACGACGTCGTTGAGGAACCGGCGCGCCAGCTGCACGCGGAGGCAGGCCGCCGAGAGCTCCCGCAGCATCTCCCGACCGACCGGGTCGGCCTCCAGGTCCGCGACGGTGCCCTGCTCGGCGAAGGCCGCCGCGAGCGCACGGGTCAGGTCGCTCTCGGCCATCTCCCTCGACGGCTGGTCGCTGCCGTCGGCCTCACGCGCCTCGTGCGCGGCGTCGGCCAGCAGCAGACCGGTCGCGGGGTCGAGCCGCCCGGCTGCGGCGATCTGCAGCGCCACCGACGCCCGCCTGACGAGCTGCGCGTCCAATGCACTGCGGGCGCCCTCGAGCCGGGCGTGCAGCCGGTCGAGGCGGGTCGCGCTGAACGTGAGGTACCACGCGACGACGAGGAGCAGGGCCAGCACGCCGACGACCACCGAGACGCTAGGGCTGGCCATTGGCCGAGCCTACGGCCGCCCGGGACCTGGGAAATGATCACGCCCGCGTGATCGTTTTCACGGCGGCGGAGGTCAGCGGGGGAGGTCAGCGGCGGAGGCGGTCGCGCCACGGCCGGACGTCGGCCTCGCCCACCGCGCCGGCGCCCGCCGCGACCGTCTCGTAGACCGCGACCAGCTCGTCCGCGACCGTCGACCAGTCGAACCGCCGCACCCATCGCGTCGCCTCCGCCGCCAACCTGGCGCGCCGGGGCTCGTCCGCGAGCAGGTCGAGCAGAGACGTCGCAAGCGCCTCGGTGTCCCCCGCGTGGAACAGCACGCCGACGCGGCCGTCGTCGAGCACCCGGCCGAACGCGTCGAGGTCGGAGGCCAGCACCGGCGCCCCGGCCGACATCGCCTCGACGAGGATGATGCCGAAGCTCTCGCCGCCGAGGTTCGGCGCGACGTAGACGTCGACCGTCCGCAGCAGCCGGGCCTTGTCGGCCTCGCTCACGACCCCGAGAAAGGTCACCGCCTCGCGGACCTGTTCCGGAAGGCCGTCCACGGCGTTCTCGGCGTCCCCGCGGCCCGCGACGAGCAGCCGCACCCCGGGCCGCTCCGCGACGACCCGCTCCATCGCCGCGAGCAGCGTCGGCAGGCCCTTGCGCGCCTCGTCCAGCCTCCCGATAAACCCGATGGTTCCGGCCTCGCCGGCCCACAGCGGCTGCGGCGCCGCCGCGCTGAAGCGGTCGACGAACACCCCGTTCGGGATCAGCACCGCGTCGCCCCCGACGTGCTCGACCAGGGTGCGCCGCGCGTCCTCCGACACCGCGACCCGGGCGCCGACCTTCTCCAGCGCGGGCTCGAGAAAGGGCGAGGCCGCGAGCATCGCGCGCGAGCGCAGGTTGGCGGTGTGGAAGGTCGCGACGATGGCCCCCGTCGCTGCCCAGCAGGCCAGCAGCGACAGCGAGGGCGTCGCCGGCTCGTGGATGTGCAGCACGTCGAAGTGCCCCTCGCGCAGCCACCGGCGGACCCGGGATGCCGACAGCGGCCCGAAGGTCACCCGCGCGATCGAGCCGTTGTACGGGACGGGGACGGCCCTCCCGGCCGGCACGACGTACGGCGGGAGCGGCGTGTCATCATCCGCCGGAGCGAGCACCGACACCTCGTGGCCGCGCGCGACCAGCACCTCGGTGAGGTCACGGACGTGGTACTGCACCCCGCCGGGAACGTCCCACGCGTACGGGCAGACGATCCCGACCCTCATGGCCGCGCCTCGTCGCGCGGCGGGAGGTCGGCGAGCCACAGCGGCTGCAGCATGTGCCAGTCCTGGGGGTGCTCCCGGATCGCGGTCGCGAACACGTCCGCGACCATCTGGGTCATGGCCGTGACCTTCTCACGGGTGCGGCCCGCGGGCGGGACCTGCACCTCGTCGTGGAAGCGGATCACCAGCCGATGACGTGCGCCGCCCGCCTCCTCGTGCCAGATGCTCACCGGGTGCAGTGCGGCGCCGGTGCGCAGCGCCAACATCGCCGGTCCGGGCGGCATGCGGGTCCGCTCCCCCAGCAGGTCCACGTCGATCCCCGATGCCCTCAGGTCCCGGTCCGCGAGCAGCGGCACCAGGCGGCCCGACCGCAGCCGCGCCGACAGCGTGTCGAGCAGATCGCCGTCCGCCCCGGTCAGCGGGAGGAT
This sequence comes from Actinomycetes bacterium, assembly GCA_050743225.1. Lineage (GTDB taxonomy): Bacteria > Actinomycetota > Actinomycetes > JACCUZ01 > JACCUZ01 > JBOGDX01. Next base: position 5,795 of record JBOGDX010000002.1, read on the forward strand.
CTCCATGCCGAGGCCCTGGCGGTACGCGAGGAAGCGCTCGTACAGTCGCTCCGGGCGCAGCCGCTCCGCCACCGTGACGACCGGCGCCCCGGTGAGGCTCGCCCAGGCACCCGCGTGGTCCCAGTTGCCCATGTGCATGAGCGCCGCGACCACGCCCCGGCCGCCGTCGCCGACGTTGGACCGCAAATGGTGCTCGCCCTCGACGCGGACGGTGGAGACCACGCGGTCGCGGTCCCAGTCCGGGAGCCGGAACGCGTCGCACCAGTAGCGCAGGTAGGACCGCAGCCCGGCTCGGCTGAGCGTGCGCAGGCCGTCGTCGCCGAGATCAGGTCGGGCGCGGCGCAGGTTCCCCTCCAGCCGTCGGACGGCCGCGACCCGGCCACGCCACATCACGTCGGCGACCAGGTCGAACAACCGGTACGCGAGGCCCTCGGGCAGCCGGCGGACCGCCGACCACGCGCCGGCATAGAGCCGGTAGGCCAGCGCGTCGGCGACCTTTCGGCGCGACAGGCCGGCGGGTTGGCTCAAGAAGGTCGCTCGAGGGTGGGGCCGGGGGTCTCGGCCAGCGCCTGCCGGTAGACGGCCAGCGCCCGCTGGGCGATCGTCACCGAGCTGCCGAGGGCGACGTACCAGAGGGCCAGCGCCTGGACGTAGGGCACGCCGAGACCGTCGAGACCGGTGGCCACCAGCACGATCACGAGCCGGTCCGCCCGCTCGGTGACGCCGACGCTGGCCGTCATGCCCAGGCCCTCGGCGCGCGCGCGGGCGTAGGAGACGACGGCTCCTGCCGCAAGGCCGTACAGGCAGAGCCCCACGAGCAGCAGGTCGTCGCCGTCGCCGGCGTACCAGAGCGCGATCCCGCCGAAGACCGCCGCGTCGCCCACCCGGTCCAGGGTCGAGTCGAGCCAGGCGCCCCAACGGCTCGACCGCTCGGTCATGCGAGCCATCGTCCCGTCGACCAGGTCGGAGAACACGAAGCAGGTGATGACGATCGTTCCCCAGAAGAACTCGCCGCGCGGGAAGAACCCGAGGGCACCTCCCACGACACCGAGCGCCCCGACGAGGGTGACGACGTCGGGGCTGACGCCGCGACGGACGAGGAACCCGGCTGTCGGAGTGAAGATGCGCGTGAAGAGCGCACGCGCAAAGCGGTTGAGCATGCCGTGTCATCCGATCGTCACGGGAGGTCGGACCTGGGAAGGGCCCGCCCCCGGGCAGGCAGGCACATCGTAACGACGCGGGAGGCGAGGGCTCCGGGCCGCCGTAGCGGCCCGGAGCGGGTCGGTCAGGCGTGCCCCATCGCCTGCGGGACGGCAGACACGGTCGGCAGGTGCTCGCGCACCATGTACGCGCTCGCCACCACCACCCAGGCCGTGCTGACCAGGAACGGCACCAGGGTCATCACCGGGCCGCCGGGCGTGAGCGCGCCGTCCTGGTTGAAGATGCCGAACGCGCCCACGACGCCCATCACTGCGGCCAGTGCGGCGAACCACGCGGTCCAGCGCGGCAGGATCCCGCTGGCCGAGATCCCGACCGACGCGGCAGTGAGCGGAAGCGCTGCCGCGATGCCGATCGTCGTGAACATCAGCTGTCCGATCGTGAACGTCGTCGTCAGCGTGTTCCCGGTCGCCTCCAGGTACGCGAGCGCGCCGAAGAGGTTCGCGCCGGCGAAGAGCAGCCCGGCGACCAGGACCACTCCGGTGATGACGACCCACGGAACGTCACTTCCGGGCATCCGGTCGCGCAGTGCCTGCGCGAGGGCTGCGGCGAAAGCGACCAGGCACACGGCAGCGACGCAGCTCAGCAGCGTCTGTGCCAGCACCTGGTTCTGGTTGTCGGCGAAGTAGCCGGCGATCTGTGCGGTGGAGTCGTCCACCCGCGGCGGGTTGCCCGCCATGAAGTACCCCGCCAAGGCGGTCACGGCGTACGCCAGCCCGGCGTAGCCTCCCCAGCGGATTTCGTGTCGCTCTTCCATGGAGAATCACCTCCGATGTGCATGGAGAGCAATCCCCCGTGCTACTTCGATCATGATCCGGCCCACCCCGATGTCAAGACGGAATGTCGCGCTCGCATCCCCGCAAGGGACGTTCCCGGGTCTTGTGCGCCGACGGCGGATGGGTGGAGGCTCGGCATTCCTGAGTCGAGGAGGCGTTGAGGATGGTGCAGACGAGCAGTGGTGCCGGAGCCGCCGGAGGTGCACCGGCGGCCGACCAGCCCGGATCCGTGCGCAACATCGTGCTGGTCGGCCACTCAGGAGCCGGGAAGACGTCCCTCGTGGAGGCCTTGCTGGCCGCCACCGGGACGATCACCCGCGCCGGACGGGTGGAGGACGGCACGACCGTCACCGACTTCGACGAGGCCGAGCAGCGACAGCAACGCTCGGTCTCGCTCTCGTTGGCGCCCCTCGTCCATGCGGGCGTGAAGGTCAACCTGCTCGACACCCCGGGCTACGCCGACTTCGTGGGCGACCTGCGCGCCGGGCTGCGGGCCGCCGACGCCGCGCTCTTCGTCGTCTCGGCCGTCGACGGCGTCGACGGGTCCACCCGGATGCTGTGGGACGAGTGCGCGTCCGTCGGCATGCCGCGGGCGGTTGTCATCACCAAGCTGGACAAGGAGCGCGCCGACTTCGACGAGGCGGTGGCGATCTGCCAGCGAGTGTTCGGTGACGGGGTCCTCCCGCTCTACCTCCCGCTTGCCGCGGACGACGGCACTGCCGCCGGCCTGATCGGGCTGCTGTCGAAGTCGGTGGCCGACTACTCCGGGGGTAGCCGGGTCGAGCGGGCGCCCGACCCCGAGCACCTGCCGCTGATCGAGACCGCCCGCAACGCCCTGATCGAAGGGATCATCGCGGAGTCCGAGGACGAGACGCTGATGGACCGCTACCTCTCCGGCGAGGACATCGACCTCAAGGTGCTCATCGACGACCTCGAGACCGCCGTCGCCCGCGGCTCGTTCTACCCGGTGCTCGCGGCGGCCTCGCCCACCGGCCTTGGGACGACCGAGCTGCTCGAGGTGATGACGCAGGCCTTCCCCTCGCCGCTGGAGCACGAGGTGCCGCCGGTGACGACCCCCGACGGGACACCGCGCGGCCCGCTGACCTGCGATCCCGCCGGTCCCCTCGTCGCCGAGGTCGTGAAGACCACCACCGACCCCTACGTCGGGCGCATCTCGCTGGTTCGCATCTTCTCCGGCACCCTTCGCCCCGACTCCACGGTCCACGTGTCCGGCCACTTCGAGCGGTTCTTCGGTGCCGCGCGTGGGCACGAGGACCACGACGTCGACGAGAAGGTCGGCGCCATCACGTCACCGCTGGGGAAGACACAGCGCACTGTGTCGCAGGCCGTCGCCGGCGACCTCTGCGCCGTGGCGAAGCTGTCGCACGCCGAGACCGGCGACACCCTGTCGGGCAAGGACGACCCGCTGCTGATGGAGCCGTGGGTGATGCCCGATCCGCTGCTCCCGGTGGCGGTCGTGGCGAAGTCGAAGGCTGACGAGGACAAGCTGTCGCAGGGCATCGGCCGGCTCGTGGCGGAGGACCCGACGCTGCGGCTGGAGAACAACTCCGAGACGCACCAGCTCGTGCTGTGGTGCATGGGCGAGGCCCATCTCGACGTACTCCTGGACCGCCTGAAGAACCGCTACGGCGTCGACGTCGAGTCGGTGCCGCTGCGGGTGCAGCTGCGCGAGACGTTCGCCGGCAAGGCGGCGGCAAAGGGCCGCCACGTGAAGCAGTCCGGTGGGCACGGGCAGTACGCCATCTGCGACATCGAAGTGGAGCCGCTGGAGTCGGGGGCCGGGTTCGAGTTCGTCGACAAGGTCGTCGGCGGTGCCGTGCCCCGTCAGTTCATCCCGTCGGTCGAGAAGGGCGTCCGCACCCAGATGGAGCGCGGTGTCGCCGCCGGGTACCCGGTCGTCGACATCCGGGTCACGCTCCTCGACGGCAAGGCACACTCGGTCGACTCCTCGGACATGGCGTTCCAGACCGCCGGCGCGCTGGCGCTCAAGGAGGCGGCGAGAGGCACCAAGATCCACATGTTGGAGCCGGTGGACGAGGTGTCGGTGCTGGTCTCCGACGAGTACGTCGGTGCGGTGATGAGCGACCTGTCCACCAGGCGCGGCCGGGTCACCGGCACCGAGCCGGTCGGCAGCGGCCGCTCGCTGGTCAAGGCGGACGTACCGCAGATCGAGATCACCCGCTACGCCGTCGACCTGCGCTCGCTCTCGCACGGCACCGGCACCTTCTCCCGGACGTACCTGCGCCACGAGCCGATGCCGTCAAACCTCGCGACCAAGCTGCAGGAGGAGCAGGCCCAGGCCTGAGTCAGCACGGTAGACCCTCCGGCATCGCTTGGTACTACCGTGGTACCGTCGCGTATGGCGATGAACCTGCGGTTGACCGACGAGGAGCTGGGGGCCCTGCGGCGCAAAGCGGACGCGGAGGGTCGATCCATGCAGGACGTGGCCCGCCGGGCCATTGCCGCCTACGTGTCGGATCGTCCGGAACGGCTTGCAGCTGCGATCCAGCGGGTGCGCAACGAGGACGCCGAACTGCTCGACCGCCTCGCGCGGTGATCGAGCCGTCACCGCTCGACTACCTCTCGGTCGACGATCTCCTCGAGATCGCCTCCGGAGTGATCGGAGAAGTTCTGTTGCGCGACCCGGGACTCCTGGCGTCGGCTGTCGCCCGTCCCCAGACCTCGGTCTTCGGAACCGACGCCTACCCCAGCTTCGCCGAAAAGGCGGCTGCCCTCATGCATTCCCTGGCGCGCAACCATCCGCTCGTCGACGGCAACAAGAGACTGGCCTGGTCGGCGACCCGCGTGTTTGCCCTGATGAACGGACGTGACGTCGTCTTCACCGTTGACGACGCCGAGACCCTGGTCCTCGGTGTTGCCGCCGGTTCGATCGACGTTCCCGAGCTGGCGGCGGTCCTCGCGGAACACATGGTCGAGGCCCCGTCAGACGGGCCCAAGTAACCGCGGTTCGGCTGGGAGCCTCACCTCGATCGGGTCGCCCGGGCGGACCTCGCCGCCGGCCAGCACCACGGCCATCACGCCGGCCTTCCGGATGAGCGAGCCGTCCGGTGCACGGTCGAGCACCGCTGCCGTCAGCCCGGGCTGGAACCCATCGAGCTGCCAGCACGGGTTGCGCAACCCGGTCACCTCCACGACCGCCCGAGCGCCGAGCCGCGGGACGGTGCCCGCCGGCAGCGCCAGCAGGTCGACGCCGCGTGTTGTGACGTTCTCCCCCAGGTCGCCCGGTCGCACGACGAACCCGGCTACGGCCAGGTCGTCGAACAGGTCGGCCTGGATCAGGTGCACCTGGCGAAGGTTCGGCTGGGTGGGGTCCCGTCGTACGCGCGACCGGTGCTGCACGGTCACCCCGGCGTGCGCGTCACCCTCCACCCCGACCCCCTCGAGCAGCCGCACCACAGGCTGGATCTGCTTCGAGAACCCGTGCTCCCGGCTCGCGCAGACGACCGAGACATTCACAGCCGGCCACGCAGCGCCGCGACGACCCGGTAGACCAGCTCGGCCACGAACGAGAACGGTGGCGCCAGCAGCAGCCGGCCGAGCAGGCCCCAGCCGCCGCCGCTCGCGACGAGGACCCGGGCGACCGCCGCAGCGCCCTGGTCGACGCGACCGGACGGGTGCACGAACTGCACGGCGCGGGCGGCCTCGGCCTCACTGACGCCGTACGCCCCGAGGTCGGCCGTCTGGTACGACAGCCAGCTGACCCGGTCCGGCAGCCGCTCCACGGCGAGCTCCACGGCGCGGACGCAGAAGGCGCACGCACCGTCGTACAGCAGGATCGGCCGGCGCTGCGCGTCGCTCACCCGGCCCTCACGTCGGCCATGCCTCTGCCAGGACGTCACGAGTCTCGGCGAGCAGCTGCGGGATCACCTTGGTGTCGCCGACCACGGTGATGAAGTTGGCGTCCCCGCCCCAGCGGGGCACGACGTGCTGGTGGAGGTGGTCGGCGAGCGACCCGCCCGCGACACCGCCCAGGTTGAGCCCGACGTTGAACCCGTGCGGCGACGATGCCTTCTTGATCGCCACCACCGCCCGCCGGGTCAGCTCCAACAGGCCGCGCTCCTCCTCGTCGGTCAGGTCCTCGAGGTCGGGGACGTGGCGGTACGGCACGACCATGAGGTGTCCGGGGTTGTACGGGTGCTTGTTCAGCACCGCGTAGGTCACCGCGCCCCGAGCGACGACGAGCCCGTCGCGGTCGTCCAGGGTCGGGATGCGGCAGAAGGGGCAGCCCTCCTCCTCCGGCGCGGGCTCCTCGCCGCTCACGTAGGCCAGTCGGTGCGGCGCCCACAGCCGCTGGAGGCGGTCGTTCCAGCCCTCTGTCACGGCCGACGTCAGACCTGCACCCGGTCGGTCACAGCTCGCACGACCTCCTCGACCGCGTCCTCGACCGGGACACCGTTCTTCTGCTCACCGCTGCGGTAGCGGAACGAGACCGCGCCCTTCGCGACGTCCTCGTCGCCGGCGAGCAGCATGTAGGGCACCTTCTGCTTCTGCGCGGTGCGAATCTTCTTCTGCATGCGGTCGTCCGAGACGTCCACCTCGACGCGGACGCCTCTGTCGCGTAGCCGCGCGGCGACCTCCTTCAAGTAGGGCACGTGCGCGTCGGTGATCGGGATGCCCACGACCTGCACCGGGGCCAGCCACGGCGGGAAGACTCCCGCGTAGTGCTCGACGAGCACCCCGAAGAACCGCTCGATCGAGCCGAACAGCGCCCGGTGGATCATGATCGGCTGCTGCCGCGAACCGTCGGCCGCCTGGTACTCGAGCTCGAACCGCGCGGGCAGCTGGAAGTCGACCTGGATCGTCGACAACTGCCAGGTGCGCCCGATGGCGTCCTTGGCCTGCACCGAGATCTTCGGACCGTAGAACGCCGCGCCGCCCGGGTCCGGCACCAGCTCGAGCCCGGACTCGCCGGCGGCGGCGCGCAGCGCCTCGGTGGCCTCCTCCCACTGCTCGGCGCTGCCGACGAACTTCTCCTTGGTCTCGTCGCGGGTGGACAGCTCCAGGTAGAAGTCGGACAGGCCGTAGTCGCGGAGCAGGCCGAGCACGAAGCTGAGCAGGTTCCTCAGCTCCGTGCCCATCTGCTCCCGGGTGCAGAAGATGTGCGCGTCGTCCTGGGTCATGCCCCGGACCCGGGTCAGGCCGTGCACCACGCCGGACTTCTCGTACCGGTAGACGGTGCCGAACTCGAACAGCCGCACCGGCAGCTCGCGGTAGGACCTGCCCCGCGACCGGAAGATCAGGATGTGGAAGGGGCAGTTCATCGGCTTGAGGTAGTAGTCCGCGCCCTCCATCGAGAGGGGCGGGTACATCGACTCGGCGAACCACCCGAGGTGCCCAGAGGTCTCGAACAGGTTCGACTTGGTGATGTGCGGGCTGTTGACGAACTGGTAGCCGGACTCCTCGTGCCGTTGCCGCGAGTGGTCCTCCATCACCTTGCGCATCACCCCGCCCTTGGGGTGGAACACCGCCAGCCCGGACCCGATCTCCTCGGGGAAGGAGAACAGGTCCAGCTCGGCGCCGAGCCTGCGGTGGTCGCGCTTCTCGGCCTCCTGCAGGTGCTGCAGGTGGGCCTTCAACGCGTCCCGTGACTCCCAGGCCGTGCCGTAGATCCGCTGCAGCTGCGGGTTCGCCTCGCTGCCCCGCCAGTAGGCGGCGGCGACCCGCATCAGCTTGAACGCCGGGATGTGACGGGTCGTGGGCAGGTGCGGGCCGCGGCACAGGTCCTTCCACGCCAGGGAGCCGTCGCCACGCACGTTGTCGTAGATGGTCAGCTCACCCGCGCCGACCTCGGCCGCCGCGCCGTCCGCGGCCTCGGCGGCGCCCGGGCCCTTCAACCCGATCAGCTCGAGCTTGTAGGGCTCCGCCGCCAGCTCGGCGCGGGCGTCGTCGTCGGTGACCACGCGGCGCACGAAGGACTGCCCCTCCTTGACGATCTGCTGCATGCGCTTCTCGATGCGTGCGAGGTCGTCGGGGTGGAACGGGGACGGCACGTCGAAGTCGTAGTAGAAGCCGTGCTCCACCGGTGGGCCGATGCCGAGCCGCGCCTCGGGGTAGAGCTCCTGCACCGCCTGCGCCATCACGTGGGCGGTCGAGTGGCGCAGGATCGCCCGGCCGTCCTCGCTGGCGAGCGCCACCGGGTCGACCGACTCGCCGTCCTGCACGACGTACGCCAGGTCCTTGAGCTCGTCGCCGACCACGGCCGCGACGACGGACCTGTCCACGCCCAGCACCCCGCCCGCCGTCGTGCCGGGCGCGACGTTGCGCTCGCTGCCGGCGACGAGGACACGGAGGTCGGACACGACGGATCCCTTCAGGAGACGGACGACTTCGTCGGCGATGCTATCGACCGACCCGGGACCGGCTCGCGTCCGTTTCGCGGGGTTGCGGGTCTACAGTCGCCAGGTCAGGGCATCGTGCGTGGGAGGCTCACCGATGACGGCAGTCGAGAAGGATCCCGCCGCCCTGCTGGAGCACGCGCTGCGGCTCGGCACCGGCTTCCGACCCGAGGACCGGACGAGGGTCCTCGACGTCCTGCGCTCGCTGGCCCGCCACCTCGCAGGCTGGCGACAGGAGCAGGTCACGGTCGAGGTGCGGGTCAAGGACCGCGACCGGCCCGAGCAGAAGGTGACGCTCGAGGCGCGGCTGGCGGGATGGCCGACGTTCGTCGCGACGGCGGCGCACCCCGATCTCGACCATGCTCTCGTCGAGGCGCGTCAGGACCTCATCCGGCACGTCGAGGAGGAGAAGACGAGGCGCGACCCGCGCCGGACCCGCAACGGTCCGCCGGTCAGGCCCCGCTGAGCTCGTCGCGGTTCGGTAGAACCATGATCGGAGACCGTTCGTCGCTCTAGATCCCGCGAGCCATCTCCACTGCGCTGATCTTGGGGCCCATTGGCGGCTGGCACTCAGGACCCGGTGAGCTCGTCACCCTGGGCCAGGGTTCCCGCCGAGGCGACGTCGGCGTAGACGCCGAGGCAGTGCTCGGGCAGCCGTACGAACGTGAGGTCGGCCGATCCGGCCCGCACGGTCCGGCCCACCCAGCCCCGCTCCGACCCGGCGCCGGCGAGTTCGAGCACCAGGTTGGCCCGCGGCGCGGCGACGTCGCAGGTGTCGCACTCCTCTGCGTGGGACGCGTCGGACAGCGACGCCGTGGACACCAGGTGGACCGGTGCGACGTCGACGTAGCCCGCGCCCGGGCGGTGCTCCAACCGCAGGGGGCGACCGAGCCACGTCGAGAGAGCTGTTGCCGCGGCCGTGGCGTCAAGTCCTGGCGGTGACCCCGGCACGTCGAGGCGAAGCTCACCGCCTTCGAGCCGGGCGACCACGTCACGCAGCCGGGGCTCCTGCGCCACCGTCACCGTCGTCCCCGTGTCGTCGACCACCGCCCATGACCGGTCGCCGACCAGCCCGCCCGCGTCCACGTCGGCGGCGTCGACCCGGCACCCGGACATCGACTTCACGGGGAACACCCAGACCTGCGCCACCCGCGCGAGGCTGGTCATGAGGCCCTCATCCGGTACAGCCCGCCCGAGTAGGTCACGGCCCACAGCTCGCGGCCGGCGCCCTCGCCAAAGCTCGTCACGCCGTCCAGTCTGCCCGCCTCCCGCACGGCTGTCCCGTCGAGGTAGAAGACCCGGCCGGACCCGAAGTCGCCGGCGACGTACCTACCGCCCAGCACGCCGGCGTAGCGCGACCCTCGGTAGGCGAAGCCGCCGGTCAGCGAGGTGCCGAAACGCCTGCCGTAGGTGGCGACCGGGTCGAGGTAGCTGGCGCCGGGCCGGCACCGGGACGCGTCGTACGTCGCGAAGCCCTCCTTGCACGACCACCCCAGGTTGCGCCCGCGCACGCCTGCGGGGATGCGGTCGACCTCCTCGAACGCGCCCTGCCCCACGTCGCCGAGCCACAGGTCTCCAGTGGCGGGGTCGACCGAGAACCGCCAGGCGTTGCGCAGGCCGGTCGCCCAGATCTCCCCCCGTCCGCGCCGCGGGCCGGCGAACGGGTTGTTCCGGGGCACGCAGTAGGCCCGCCCGCAGGACGACCGGGCGCCCAGGACGTCAAGCCGGAGCAGCTTGCCCTGCAACGACCGCCGGTCCTGCGCGTGGTCGTAAGGGTCGCCCCCGCCGCCACCGTCCCCGGTGGAGAGGAACAGCAATCCGGACCTGCCGAACGCCAGCTGGCCGCCGTAGTGGTTCGTGTACTGGTCGGGGTGCGGCACCGTGATCACCGGTCGTGAGGTCGCAGCGGACACCTGGTTCGCCGCCGCGCTCGGGGACCTGAACCGCGCCACCCGGACGTCATTGCGCAGCGTCGTGTAGGCGACCCAGAACACCGGGTGGGTCCGGTACCTCGGGTGGAACGCGACGCTGAGCAACCCGCCCTCGCCGTCGTCCTTGACCCGGCTCCGGATGTCGAGGAACGGCCGACGCAACAGCCGACCGTCCTTGAAGACGCGCACCCTGCCGGACTGCTCCGAGACGAACAGACGACCGCTGCCGTCACCGGCGGCCGTGACGTGCGTGGGTCGGTCGAGGCCACCGGCCCGGCGGGCCCAGTCGATCGTCACGGCCGCCTGGGCGGTGCCGGACGAGGCGACGACGAGCGGGGCGGCCAGGACCAGCGATGCCAGGACGCTGACGACGGCGCGCCGGTGGGAGACCGTCATGTCGGTTGAGGCTACGACGCGGTTCACAGCGGGCGGCTGCGGCGGAGTGGCGGTGGACGATACTGGACTCGAACCAGTGACCTCACGCGTGTGAAGCGTGCGCTCTAACCAACTGAGCTAATCGTCCGCTAGTGGTCTGCAACGAGCCGCAACCCTAGCCGATCGGTCAGATCACCGGCACCCAGCCGGGGACGCCTTGAAGCTCGACGTAGAGCCAGATCGCGCCGCCGACGGTCAACAGGCCGGCGAGGCCGATAGCCGCCCGAACGGCGAGCGACTGACGTCTCACCCAGTCGGTCCAGCCGTGCACCTTGGCCCGCGCGAAGTCCAGCAGCCGCTCGGCCCACGCGAACTCCGTGGCGAGCAAGGCCAAGCCGGCGAACACGATCAACCAACCCGGGCCGGGTAGCGGGATGAGCACGATGCCACCGAGCACGATGGCGCCGCCGAGGACGCCGATGACTACGCGGTACGTGGTGTCGAGCGTCCGGTTGCGGGCGAAAAAGGTCCGGAACGGGTGCCGGAGCGGTGCCTCGTCATCCGGCCGTCCGGTGGATTCGTCGGGTTTCGTCCCCACCTGTCCGCCTAGGTTTCGCTGGTTCCGCACATCCGTCCCCTCCGACCCGTCACACCTTAGAGACTCGCTCGTTTCCCGTGCGGAGCCGCAACCCCTATGGTCCTCAGGTTTCGACGGTCTCCCTCAGGGGAGTCTCCGGTCAGTCCACGGGATCGGCGGGGTCCGAGGGCGGCGCAGGCAGGGCGGACGCGGACACGCGGGCGAGGAGCAGGGAATGAACGGTTGGGTGCCGACGACGGTGACTCGCGAGCTGACCGTCCAGCTCGTCGCCCCGGGGGACGGCAGCGTGTCGCTCCCCGTGGTCCTGCACTATGACGTGGCCGATCCCTACGCCGTGCATGCCACGTTCCGCACTGGCCAGGGCGACGGCGTGTCCTGGGTGTTCGCTCGCGAGCTGCTCACTCTGGGCGTGCACCGTCCGTCCGGCGACGGCGACGTCCGCGTGTGGCCGTCGTGGAGCGCAGGGGCCGAGGTGGTCTTCATCGGCCTGACCTCCCCCGACGGCGAGGCGCTCCTGCAGGCGCCCACCCGCGAGCTGGTCGACTTCCTCGGTCGCACCTATGCGCTGTGCGCGCAGGGCCAGGAGCGTGACCACCTCGACGTCGACGGCGCGATCGAGGCGCTGCTCGCGTCCTGACATCGCGTCAAGACATCGCGTCAAGCCGCGACCGGGCTGACCCGTTCCCTGGCAACCCGGCGTCCCGTCGTCGCCGCAACCACGCCGGCGAGCACCACGAAGCAGCCGACGAGCTGCACCGCCGAGGGGCGCTCGTCCAGCACAGCCGCCGCGAGGGCGACCGAGGCCACCGGCTGCAGCAGCAGGATCACCGAGGTCAGCACGGCCGGCACGCGGGGCAGCGACACGGCGATGAGCAGCCAGCCCACGACCTGCGACGTCAGCGCGAGGACCACCAGCCACCCGTGGCTGGGCCACTCCGGTGCGAGGTCGACCCCGCCCACCCAAGGGCCCATCGCCGCCGACAGCACGGCCGCGACCAACGTGGCGTCGAACAGCGGCCCCGCCACCCGCCGCAGGTCGCGCGAGCCATGACGCAGCAGCAGCAGGAACCCGGCGTACGCGATCGACGTGCCGATGCCGAAGACGGCACCGAGCGCCGGGTCCTTCCCGTAGGCACCCGAGCCGACGGTGCCGGAGATGAGCACGACGCCGACGAGCACGACCGGCACCGCGGCGACCAGCCGGCCGCTGGGGCGCTCGTGCAGCAGCCACCACGCGATCAACCCGACGAAGAGCACCTGGAGGTTGCCCAGCACCGTGGCGATGCCGGCGCCGACCGAGGCGATCGCGTGGTGCCACAGGACCAGGTCGAGCGCGAAAAACACGCCGGCTCCGGCGGCCAGCCAACGGTCCCGGGCCGGACGGGTGCCGTAGCGTCTGTCCTCGCGCATCATGAGCAGGGCCAGCACCGGCAGGGCGTAGAGGCAGCGGAAGGCGGCGGCGGTGGCGGGTGTGGTGTCGGCCAGCCGGACGAGCGTCGCCGAGGTTGCGATACATCCCGCACCGGCGGCCGCGGCGAGTACCGGCCGGTCGGTGAGTGCCACCGCGACTCCTCGTCCCGTCAGCAGCATTCTGGGGTTACGCTCATGACGACACGCGACCCTAGCACCGCTGGGAGGTGGGCCGGTGGACTTCGGTCATGACACCGAGTGCGCCCTGCTGACGGTCGTCGACGTGGTCAACACGGCGCCCGGATGCGCCCACGCCGAGGGCCTGCCGGACGTCGCGGCACTGCAGGCGCTGGTCGAGCGCCGCGAGATCTCCGAGGCCGGGCCACTGACCGCTGAGGACCTGGCCGCGGTGCGCCGGCTGCGGGACCGGTTGCACGCCGTCTTCGCCGCGCCGGACGAGGGCACCGCCGTACGCCTGGTCAACGACCTCGTCGCCGACGCCCGCACCACCCCGCGTCTCACCGACCACGACGGGTGGCCGCTGCACATGCACTACTACGCGCCGGGCGCCCGGCTCGCCGAGCACCTAGCCGCCGACTGCGGGATGGCGCTGGCCTTCGTCATCGGGGCTGGAGAACGGCAGCGACTGGCGACCTGCACCGCGCCGGACTGCGACCGCGTCCTGGTCGACCTGTCGAGGAACCGGTCGAAGCGCTACTGCGACAGCCGCACCTGCGGCAACCGCCTCCACGTCGCGGCCTACCGCGCGCGCCAGCGCACCGGCTAGTGGGGGCGGTGCCGCCCGGCGGGCCGCGCCGCACGGAGCGGTTGGCCAGGGAGCAGCTGGACGAGCAGGCCTGGGCATACCTGGCCCGCGGGAGCGGCGACGAGCACACGCTCCGGGCGAACGAGGCGGCCTGGGCAGCGGTGCGGCTGGTCCCCCACGTCCTGCGGGACGTGTCGGGCATCGACACGCACTGCCGCCTGCTCGGGCACGACCTCGCCTCACCACTCCTGCTCGCGCCGACCGCCGCGCACGGCCTCTTCCATCCGGGCGCCGAGGCCGAGACCGCCCGCGGCGCGGCAGCCGCGGACGTGCTCGCCGTCCACTCGTCGCTGTCAACACTCGAGGTGGGGCAGGTGGCAGCGGCCTCCTCGGGGCCGTGGTGGTTCCAGGCGTACGTCCACCAGGACCGGGCCTTCGTCCGCGACCTGGTGCAGCGCGCCGTATCGGCCGGAGCGTCCGCCCTCGTCGTCACGGTCGACCTGCCGGTGCGCGGCGCGTGGGACAGCGACCGGCGTGAGGAGCGGGGCGGGATCGTCGGCGCGGAGTACGCGAACCTGCGCGGCCTCGAGCCGCCGGTCGTCGAAGCCCACCGGGTGCACAACCCGCACCACGACGCGCGGCTCACCTGGAGCGACCTGGAGTGGCTGCGGTCCGCGGCCGGTGTGCCCTTGCTGCTCAAGGGCATCCTGCGCGGGGACGACGCGGTGCTGGCGGTGGAGCACGGCGCGGACGGGGTGATCGTGTCCAACCACGGCGGGCGGGCGCTGGACACCGTGCCCGCGACGGCCGAGGCGCTGCCCGGCGTGCTCGCCGCTGTAGCCGGGCGAATGCCGGTGCTCGTCGACGGCGGGATCCGCCGGGGCGTCGACATCGCCACCGCGCTGTCGATGGGGGCGTCGGCGGTGCTGGTCGGGCGTCCCTACGTCTGGGGGCTGGCCGTGGGCGGCGCGGACGGCGTGCGCCAGGTCGTGGAGGACCTGCGGACGGAGCTGGAGATGGCGATGGGGATGCTCGGCGCGGCAACGCTGGCGGACCTCTCCCCCGACCTGCTCTGGAAGAGCTAGCGGACCAAGCTCACCCGGCGCCGACGGATCGTCGGAGGTCCTCGCTCTCGGTCGAGTCGAGGCCCGCGACGAGCAGCCGGCCGGGACCCGTGCTCGGTCGCCCGAGGATGGCCTCGACCGTCGCCGGCCCGAGGGCCGACGTGTGGCCGATGACGAGGTACTCCCCGGTCCAGGTGACGTCCAGGTCCGCCCCGCGGATCACTTGTTCGGAGCCGGGGCCAAGCAGCATGCCGGAGTCGGTCCGGAACCGGTCGTCCTCCAGGGCCCGGCGGGTCAGCCAGAGGTACGGCCACGTCGGGCGTGCCCGGGACTCCAGGAAGCACGTCGGGTCGAGCGCGTCGGCGACGACGATCGACGCGTGCCGGAGCACGCACGGGTCGACGAGCGGCGCTCGCACCACCTCCCACCCGGCGGGAACGGCGACCGTCAGCCCGTGGGCCCGCACGACCTGCGCCTCGGCAGTCACCTCCGCCCGGGGTTGCGCTCCGCGACTCGTGGCGACGGCGACCGGGTCACCCGTGATGCGCGCCGACCCGCCGAGCTCCGAGACCGCCGTGCGGCACCCGGCGGCGTCCTCGGTCACCTCCACGCGTGACCAGCGGCCGGTCCGGCCGTCCTGGAGGTGCAGGGTGCGCGACGACAGCGGCTCGCCGCAGCGACCGGCGTGGGAGACCGCCAGCTCCGCGCGTACGGCACGTGCGCCCTCCGGGTCGAGCACCCTGGCGCCGGGCTCCGGGTCCACGTTGACCGGCTCCTGGCGGAGGTCGACGGCCGCCACCTCGCCGGGCAGGACCAGTCGCCGGGCGACGTCCCCACGAGCGGTCACCCGAGCTGCCGCGTCGAGGGCCTCGGGCGACACCGACCACGTCCCGGCGCCGGACAGGTCCCGGAAGACGGGCACGTCGTCGGGACCGCGCGGCGCCACGACGGCGTAGCCGAGGTCGCCGTTGTCCCCGGCCGGCACCCACACCACGTAGGCAGCTGCGGTGTCGTACGCCACCGCGAACCCGGGCAGGCCCGCCGCGCTGACCGGGGACCCGACGGCACGGATCTGCTCCGCCGTCGACCGCTCGACCCGTCCCACGAGCAGCGCCGGCCCCGAGACCGTGAGACCGCCGCCCTCGCCGCACGACTCGAGTCGGCCGATGGTCGCCGCCCGGTAGACGGTGCGCGGCGCCAGCTGGGTGTCGCACGTGACCTCGAGTGGTGCGTCGACGGCAGACCAGTCCTGGGGCGGCGTGACCGTCAGCCGCAGCGGCCTTGGCGGCTCGACGACCGTGCCGTCGTCGCTGCCGGTCGCCACGACGACAGCGCCACCACCGACGACGGCCGCACCCAGCAACCCGGCGAGGAGCCGCCGCAGCCGGGCCGTCCCGCGGCCGGCCGCCCGCGCGAGGACCGCGTCGGTCGGGCGACGCTCCGCGGGGACGACGTCGGAGACGGCTCGCTCCAGAAACGCGGTGATGTGCGGATCCTGGGTCATGACGCGCTCCCTCCCACGATGTCGGCGAGCTGGCCCGACGCGCGCAGCGCCGCCACCGCCCGGCTGGCCCGGCTCTTGACCGTGCCGAGGGAGCAGCCCAACTGGGCGGCGATCTCGGTCTCGCTGAGGTGAGCCCAGTAGCGCAGTGTGAGCACGACGCGCTGCTGGGCGGGCAGCGCACGGAGTGCCCGCCGGACGGCGTCCGCGGTGTCCACCCGCTCGTGCTCGTCGCGCGTGGCCACCTCGGGCAGGACCTCGGTGGGCCGCTCACCGCGCCAGAGCCTGCGCGACGCGCGCCACGAGGCGTGCGTCATGACCTTGCGGGTGTACGCCTCGGGGTCCCCGTCCACGCCGAGCCGGTCCCAGGCGCGCAAGGTCTTGATCAGCGCCTCCTGGACGAGGTCCTCCCCACGCCCAGGGTCCGCACACAGCAGGGTCCCGAACCTCACGAGCGCGCCGTAGCGCGACTCGACGAAGCCGCGGAACCCGTCCGGCTCGCGCACGTCCCCTCCCGTGGGTGGCGCGGGCGGCCGTGCTGCCGCCCTCACCGCATCTAAGGCCCTGGGAGGCCCGACGGTTCCGCTTTCGTCCCGGCGGGTCGGCCGTTCGGGCCACGCGAACCGGTCGAGCAGCCGATGGGCGGTTCGCCGATCGACCGCGACCATGGCCTGGTGCAGCGACCCGCGTGGGCCCAGGCCGTCATGGCGCCGGCCGTCGTGCAGGCCCTGCTCGGCGGCGACGTGCTGGAGCTGGCCCGGCTCACCCACCCGGACGTGGTCCACCGCGG
>JBOGDX010000003.1:0-22301 GCA_050743225.1 Actinomycetes bacterium
CGCGGGCGCCGCCCGGTTCCTGGGCTGGACCCAGGGTGTGGACCTGCTACTGCCCAACAAGGAGGAGGCGGCGGTCCTGGCCGGCACCGAGGACCAGCGCGACGCCGCGAACCGCCTCGGCGACACGTATCGCGAGGTCGTGGTGAAGCTCGGTGGCGACGGGGCCCTGTGGCAGCAGGGATTCATCAGCGCGAGCGCGCCGGCCGAGCGCGGCATCGAGGTCGTCGACACGACCGGCGCGGGCGACGCCTTCGCGGCGGGATTCCTCGCATCGTGGCTGCTCCACCCGGAGCCGGAGGCGGCGCTGGCCGCCGGGAACCGGCTGGCGGCCCGGGCGGTGGGCACCGTCGGCGCCCGCCCCTGAGCGGGACTCGATAGGGCATACCGGACCTCACGGGCGGGGCCCGCAGTCCAATGCTGGCGAACCGCTTGCCGCCCTGGTTCGGCAGGTCCATCGTGAGCACCGGGGGTGGTGCCGCGTGCGCGCGCGGAACGGGGACGACAGGGGCGCGGGGTCGGTCGAGTTCGGCCTGCTGCTCGCCGGCATCGCGGTGGTCGCGGTCCCGATCCTGTTCGCCCTCGGCCGAGTGGTGTACGACACCTACGACTCGACATGTGAGAGCTTCGCCTACGAGGTCGACAGCGACACCTCCTGCGGCGGGGACGCGAACGGCGGTCCGCCAGCACAACAGGTCGGCCAGGGTGGGCCCGGCAACGGTGCGGTGGCTTCGGCGACCGACTGGGCCCTCGCCCACGCGGGTGAACAGCCACAGCGGGTCAGGTGCCGCGCCGTCCCGCCCGGCGGCACCAGCACCACCTGCAAGATCACCCACCAGGACGGCAGCCGCGAGCGCGTGGTGGTCACTTGGGACGCAGCCGGCAACCCCGAGGTGCACCCGGCGCCGCCGGCGTAGCCGGTCGAGGCTCTGCCACGCTGGACCCATGTACCTCGCCCTGTTCCACGACGTGGTGGCCGACTACCTCGAGCGCCGCGGCGAGTTCCGGGACGAGCACCTCGCGCTCGCCCGGGACGCGCACCAGCGTGGCGAGCTCGCCCTCGCCGGAGCCTTCACCGACCCCGCGGACTCCGCGCTGCTGGTCTGGTCGACCGAGGACCGCGCCGTCGTGGAGCGCTTCGTCGCCAAGGACCCTTACGTCACGAACGGCCTGGTCGCCGCCTGGCGGATCCGTGAGTGGAACGTCGTGGTCGGCGCCGCGACGGCGGGCTGAGCGGCTGCAGCGTCGGCGAGGCAGCGCGGTAGCGAGGAAGCGCAGTGGCGAGCATCGACGGGGTGCGCGAGCTGGCCCAGGGCCTGCCGCGCAGCGACGAGGTCCTGGTCCGCGAGCGGGTGAAGTTCCGCGTCGGCCGCATCGTGTACCTGGCCTTCTCGCGGGACGAGGAGATGATGGGTTTCGCGTTCCCGAAGGAGGAACGCGAAGCGCTGGTCGCGTCCGAACCCGCGAAGTTCCTCATGCCGGTGACTTCGGACCTGCGCTACAACTGGGTGGTCGTCCGGCTGGCCGAGATCGACGACGCCGAGATGCGCGAGATCGTGCTCGACGCGTGGCGGATGGTGGTGCCGAAGCGGGTCGCGGCCGCGCACCTGGGCGACTGAGGACCTAGCTCTTCGGCCCTGCCTCCTGCCTCGCGAATCGGTCCGTGGCGGCGATGATCGCCTCCGCCATGCCGGGGCCCGACCCATGCCCGGCCGACTCGATCAGCACGAGCTCGCTGTCTGGCCAGGCCCGATGCAGGTGCCAGGCGATGTCCGGTGGTCCGCTGACGTCGAGTAGCCCCTGGATGAGCACTCCGGGTATCCCCTTCAGCCGGTCGGCCCTGCCCAGAAGTGCGCCATCGTCCAGCCAGGCGGCGTTGCTCCAGTAGTGCGTGACCAGGCGGGCGAAACAGAGGCGGAACGCCGGATCGTCGTACCGCGGGTTCGGCTCGTGGCCTGGCTGCAGGCCGACATGGGTGTCCTCCCATGTGCACCAGTCCCGGGCCGCGTGCTCACGGACTCGCGGGTCCGGATCGTGCAAGAGCCGGCTGTAGGCCGCGGCGAGACTGCCGTCGCGCTCGGCCGGCGGCACGCCGTCGCGAAACCGTTCCCACTCTCGCGGGAAGACCCGGCCCATGTCGCGAGTGACCCATTCGACCTCGCGTCGACTGGTCGTGACGACGCTGAACAAGACCAGGTGGGTGACCCGGTCCGAATGCGCTTCCGCGTAGGCCAGGCCCAAGGTCGACCCCCATGAACCGCCGAAGACCATCCACCGTTCGATCTCAAGGTGCTTCCGCAGGCGTTCGATGTCACCGATCAGGTGGCTGGTGGTATTGGTGCTGAGGTCTACCGTCGGATCGCTTGCATGTGGTCTGCTGCGGCCGCAGTTGCGCTGGTCGAAGAGGACAACTCGGTAGCGCTCCGGGTCGAACCACCGTCGCCACCAGGAGGTGCAGCCGGAGCCTGGACCGCCGTGCAGCACCACCACCGGCCTGCCCCCCGGGTGCCCGCAGATCTCCCAGTACATCTGGTGGCCATCCCCGACGTCCAGCATCCCGTCGTCGACCGGCTCCGTCTCTGGATACTCCACGGTCGTAGACCCCTTTCATCCGCTCCGGCGGCCCTCAGCGGGGCCTCAGGTTCGGCGAGCAGCCTCGCCGCATGCGCATCACATCAGCCACCACAGCACTGGTCACTCTCTCGCTCTGCGCGGGCCTCGCCCCGGCATCCGCGGTGCCGGGCGACTGCGGGACGTACGACGGGAAGGGCTGCGCCCCGGACAGCCAGCGGGTCGACCTGGCCGCCCCGCAGTTCTCCCACCCCACCACCGTCACGAACCCGCTCTTCCCCGTCAGCCGGCTGCACTCGGCCCTGCTGCTGGGACACGTCGACGGCAAGCGGTTCCGCACCGAGACGACCCTGCTGCCCACCACTGACACGGTGACGTGGCAGGGACGGCAGGTGGAGGTGCTCGTCTCGCAGTACGTGGCCTACAACGGGCGGGAGCTTGAGGAGGTCGCCCTCGACCGCTACGCCCAGGCCGACGACGGGTCGGTCTGGTACCTCGGTGAAGACGTGTTCGACTACCGCAACGGCCACGTGTCCGCGACCGAGGGAACGTGGCTTGCCGGCCGCGACGGCCCCGGCGCGATGATCATGCCCGCCGCTCCGAAGGTGGGCGACGTCTACCGGCCCGAGAACATCCCGGGTGTGGTGTTCGAGGAGGTGACGGTCAGCGAGGTCGGGCGCACGGTGCGCGGACCGACCGGACCCGTCGCCGGAGGCCTGGTCGTCGACGAGCTGCACCAGGACGGCTCGCACGAGGCGAAGGTCTTCGCCCCGGGGTACGGCGAGTTTCGGACGGCAGGCGGCGGGGACCTGGAGGCGCTCGCGATGGCCGTCCCCACCGACGCGCGCACCGGGCCGGAGCCCGCGGGCCTGCAGTCGATGGCCACGCAGGCGGAGTCGGTGCTCGAGTCGTCCCGCCTCCGCGACTGGCAACTGGCCCGCGCGACCGTCCGGCGCATCCGGGCGGACTGGCGGGCGCTGAGCGCCGACACTCCGCCGTGGCGGGTCGCGGTGCGTCTCGAGAAGGACCTCGCGACCATGCGTGCGGCGGCGCGACGGCACCGGGCCGACCGGCTCGCCCAGGCTGCCGTCGACGTGTGGCAGTCGGTGCTGGACCTGCAGCTCCGCTACCGCCCGCCCGCGGAGGTCGACGTGGCGCGGATGCATCTCTGGACGCAGCAGCTGCGGGTCAATGCCACGGCCCGCGACCGAGGCGGAGTGACCGCCGCCGTCACCACGCTGGAGTGGATACGCGATCGGGTCACCGGCACTCTCACCGCCACCGAGCTGCGGGACCTGGACAGCCGACTGCACGACCTGCGGGCCGCGGCTGACGCTCGCAACATGCGGGCAGCGGCCGACCACGCCGCACGGCTGGGAGCGGGGCTGCGGGCGAGGTGATCAGCGGCTGAGTCAGCGCCCGGGCCGGGCCGCGCGGGTCGGTCCGCGGGTCCGTCCGGCCCGGCGGCCAGAATGGGGCCGGCAGCACCCGCCGTACCGACCGTGTAGGAGCACCCGCCGTGGCCCGCCGCAGCAAGACGCCCCCACCTCCTGAGGACTTCACGGAGCGCATCGAGGACATCGACGTCTCCGACGAGATGCAGGGCTCCTTCCTGGAGTACGCGTACTCGGTCATCTACTCCCGGGCACTGCCCGACGCACGGGACGGCCTCAAGCCCGTGCACCGGCGGATCCTCTACCGGATGGGCGAGATGGGGCTGCGCCCCGACCGGGGCCACGTGAAGTGCGCACGGGTCGTCGGCGACGTGATGGCCTCCTTGCACCCTCACGGCGACACGGCGATCTACGACACGCTCGTCCGGATGGCCCAGCCGTGGTCCCTGCGGCTGCCCCTGGTCGACGGCCACGGGAACTTCGGCACCCTCGGCAACGACGACCCGCCGGCCGCCTACCGCTACACCGAGTGCCGGCTGACCCCTGCCGCGATGACGCTGGCGAGCGGCATCGACGAGGGGGTTGTCGACCTGCGGCCCAACTACGACGACCGCGAGCTCGAGCCGGAGGTCCTCCCGGCCGCCTTCCCCAACCTGCTCGTCAACGGGGCGTCCGGCATCGCGGTCGGCATGGCCACGAACATGCCACCGCACAACCTCGTCGAGGTCGTCTCGGCCGCGCGACACCTCATCAAGCACCCGTCAGCCGGGCTTGACGACCTGATGCGCTTCGTGCCCGGACCCGACCTGCCGACAGGCGGAAAGATCGTCGGGCTCGACGGCATCCGCGAGGCCTTCGAGACGGGCAAGGGAACGTTCCGCACCCGCGCGACGGCCAGGGTGGAGAACGTCACCCCGCGTCGCAAGGGAATCGTCGTCACCGAGCTGCCCTGGGGCGTCGGACCCGAGCGGGTGAAGGAGAAGATCGCCGAGCTGGTACGCGGGAAGAAGCTGCAGGGCATCACGGCCGTCGACGACTACACCGATCGCCATCACGGGCTGCGCCTCGTCATCGAGGTGAAGAACGGTTTCAACCCCGAGGCGATCCTGGACCAGCTGTACCGGCTCACCCCGCTCGAGGACACCTTCGGCATCAACAACGTCGCCCTTGTCGACGGTCAGCCGCGAACCATGGGCCTCAAGGAGCTGCTCGAGGTCTATGTCGAGCACCGGCTGGACGTCGTCCGCCGGCGCACCCGGCACCGCCGCCGCAAGGCCGAGGACCGGCTCCACCTCGTGGACGGGCTGCTCGTCGCGATCCTCGACATCGACGAGGTGATCCAGGTCATCCGGACGAGCGACGACGCGGCGGCGGCCCGCGAGCGGCTGATGTCGGTCTTCGACCTGAGCGAGACGCAGGCCAACTACATCCTCGACATGCCGCTGCGTCGCCTGACCAGGTTCTCGCGGCTCGAGCTCGAGGCCGAGCAGGAGAGCCTGCGCGCGACGATCGCGGAGCTGACCCAGATCCTGGAGTCCGACAAGCTGCTGCGCGACACCGTGTCGAGCGAGCTCGCCGAGGTCGCGAAGCAGTTCGGCACTCCGCGACGTACGGTCCTGCTCGAGTCCGCCGGCGTCCCCACCGCGTCGGCGGTCCCGCTCGAGGTGACCGACGACCCCTGCTGGGTCCTACTCTCCTCGACCGGGCTGCTGGCCCGCACCATGACCGACGACCCGCTGCCGACCGGCGGCCCCCGGGCCAAGCACGACGTCATCACGTCGGTCGTGCGGGCAACGGCGCGCGGCGAGGTCGCGGCCGTCACGACCGCGGGTCGTCTGGTGCGGCTCGGCGTGCTCGACGTGCCGGCCGTCCCGGCGACCGCTACCGCGCCGCACCTGTCCGGCGGAGCGCCGGTCTCGGAGTTCCTGTCGCTGGAGAAGGACGAGCAGGTCCTGGCGCTGTGCTCCCTCGCGCCGGACGGCGCCGGCCTGGCACTGGGCACCGCGCACGGCGTTGTGAAGCGCGTCGCCTCCGACCACCCGCAGAACAAGGACAGCTGGGACGTCGTGGCGCTCAAGGACGGCGACCTCGTCGTGGGTGCCGTCGAGCTGGCGGGCGAGGACGACGAGCTGGTCTTCGTGAGCAGTGACGCGCAGCTGCTGCACTTCTCGGCTGCTGCGGTCCGGCCGCAGGGCAGAGCGGCCGGCGGCATGGCGGGCGTGCGCCTAGCGGCCGGTGCGCGGGTGGTCTTCTTCGGCGGCGTCCGTAACGACGCCGAGGCGGCCCTGGTGACCGTGGCCGGCTCCTCAGCCGCGCTGCCGGGCACCGACGCCGGCTCGGTGAAGGTCACGTCGTTCGCTGACTACCCGAGCAAGGGGCGCGGCACCGGGGGCGTGCGCTGCCACCGTTTCCTGCGTGGCGAGGACGTGCTGACGCTGGCCTGGGCGGGCACCGCTCCGCCGCGGGCGGCCGCGGCGAACGGAGTTGCGGTCGAGCTGCCGCCGGCGACGGGCAGGCGTGACGGGTCGGGGGTCTCGGCAAGCCAGCCGATCGCCGCCGTCAGCGGATCCTGAGTCCGGCCAACAGGCCGGATGCGATGGGTCGAATGCGCGAAGGCTGGGACGAACGTCGTGTCCGATGATCGCTAGCACGGACATCGGGTGTGCCCCAGACTCGCCGACATGGATCTCAACTTGCAGAACAAGGTTGCCGTCGTCACCGGCGGCAGCAAGGGCATCGGTTTGGCCATCGTGCGCACGTTGGCCACGGAAGGCGCAGCGGTGGTCGTGGGCTCGCGCACGGTCACCGAGGATCTGGACTCCCTTACCCGAAGCCACGCGGTTACGTCGGTTCGGGTCGACCTGGCGGAGGTGGACGGCCCGGCCGGGCTGATCGCGGCGGCGGTGGCCGAACACGGCGCGGTGGACATCCTGGTAAACAACGTCGCTTCGAGCGAGCCGGCCGACTCGATCCTCGATTTTACGGACGATCAGTGGCAGCGCATCCTGAACAACACCCTGCTCACCGCCGTACGGGCCGTGCGTGCGGCTGTCCCCGCCATGCATGGCCGCGCTGGTGCGAACATCGTGAACATCAGTTCGGTCAACGCCAAACTGCCGGCAGCGATGATCGCCCCGTACAGAGCGGCGAAGGCGGCGCTGGCCAACCTGAACAAGGCACTGTCCGAAGAACTCGTTCCAACCGGAATCCGGATCAACTCCGTCTCGCCCGGTCCCACGCGGACGCCGCTTTGGACCGGACCTGGCGGGTTCGCCCACACGATGGCCGACCAGCCGGCACGACCGCCGCCGATGTGATGGACCGCCTAGTTCCCCAGGCGATGGCCGTCACCACGGGACGAGTCAACGAACCGGAGGAAGTCGCACAGCTCGTCGCCTTCCTCGTCTCGGAACTGGCCGGGAACATCACCGGCGCCGACTACGTCATCGACGGCGGCATGTTCAAGAGCGTCGCTTAGCCCGGTCCCCGCAACTCCTCGCATGCATGTCTGCCGCGTCGTCGTCGGGGACCGTACGGGGGTAACGCTACGGTCGTGGCGTGGCTGACTTCATCGGTGAGGGCCTCAGGGGCTCCCGGTTCGAGCGAGTCGACCTGAGCGGCTCGGAATTTCCGAGCCTTCGACCTGGCCGGCGCCCGGTTCCGCGGCGTCGAGATGAGCAGTGTCGTGATGCGCGGCGTGGGGTTGTTCGACGTCGACATCCACGGCGAGATCGTGAACGTGACGATCAATGGCGTCGATGTCGGCCACCTGGTCAACGCAGAGCTCGACAGGCGGTATCCCGACCGGGCCAAGATGCGCCCGACAGACCCGGCCGGCTTTCGCGAGGCATGGGACACGGTCGAGCGGCTGTGAGGCGAGACCGTCGAACGGGCCCGCCGCCTCGAGCCCGACCTGCTGCACGAGTCGGTCGACGGCGAGTGGTCGTTCATCGAGACGCTGCGGCACCTGGTGTTCGCCACCGACTCCTGGATCAGACGGGCGATTCTTGGTGATCCGTCGCCGTGGGATCCCCTGGACCTGCCGTGGGACGAGATGCCGGACACGCCGGGTGTGCCGCGCGCGACCGCGACGCACGACCGTCGCTGAACGTGGTGCTCGACCTGCGCCGGCAAGCGGTTGATGGTCCCGGGTGGCCCGAGCCCCGCAGCTATCCGATGCGTGAGTGCCTGCTGTGCATCCTGAACGAGGAGTGGGAGCACCGGTTGTACGTCGAGCGGGACCTGAACGCGCTGGAGGCAGCCGGTCAGGCCGCGAAGCCCTCGGACAGGTAGGCGTCGAGCTCGGCGAAGCCCTGGTCGACGTACGTCGTGAAGTGCCTGCCCCCGGGCGGCCAGCCGACCGCCGACGACGGGGGCCGATCCTCGGCCGGGAGCTCCGGTGCCTCGGCGACGACCGGTCCGACCTGTCTCGCGGACCGTCGCCGCACCCACAGCACCACGGCGAAGTAGGTCGCCGTCAGGAAGGTGAGCAGGAACAGCATGCTGAGAGACATCGACACCCGAGGCCCCGACCTTCAGCCCGACCCGGGCGACGCGCGATATCGGCCCAATCATCACGATTTCTGTGCCTCGTTGCCGCCCCACGCGCGGGAGTAGCGTCCAGACGCGGAACGATGAGGAGGCGATCACGATGACTCGTGACCTCGGTGAGGCAGCGATCGCGGAGCTCCGTAATGAACTGAGAGGCGACGTGGTCGGCCCGTCGGATCCTGGGTACGACGCCGGCCGCAGAGTCCACAACGGCATGGTGGACAGGCGACCTGCCGTCATCGCCTACTGCAACGGCGTAGCCGACGTGATCGGCGCGCTCAGGTTCGGGCTCGCGCACGAGCTGCCCGTCGCCGTGCGCAGCGGCGGTCACAACGTCGCCGGGAAGGCGGTGGTCGACGACGGGATCGTCATCGACCTGTCGTGGATGAAGGGCATCCGGGTCGACCCGGCCCTCCGGGTTGTCCGGGCGCAGGCCGGCCTCACCTGGGGCGAGTTCGACCGGGAGACCCAGGTGTTCGGGCTCGCCACGACCGGCGGCGCCATCTCGACGACCGGCATCGCCGGGCTCACCCTCGGCGGCGGGATCGGGTGGCTGCAACGACTGCACGGGCTGGCCTGCGACAACCTGCTCTCGGCCGACCTGGTGACCGCCGACGGCCGGTTCGTCGTCGCGAGCGAGGACGAGAACCCGGACCTGTTCTGGGGGCTGCGCGGTGGTGGCGGCAACTTCGGGATCGTCACGTCGTTCGAGTACCGGTTGCACGAGGTCGGCCCGGTCGTCATCGGCGGGCCGGTGCTGCACCCGATCAGCGCGGCCAAGGAAGCCTTCGAGTTCTACCGGGACTTCTCGGCCGCGGCCCCGGACGAGCTGTTCTGCGAGTTCGACCTGGCGCCGCTGCCGGACGGGCAGCAGGCGGTCGCGCTGTTCATGGCCTACTTCGGGGACCCGGAGGTCGGCGAGAAGGTTCTCGCGCCGGTCCATGAGTTCGGGCACCCGATCGAGGACATGCTGGGCCGGCTGAGCTACTGCGAGCTGCAGCAGGCTTTCGACGGCGACTTCCCGTTCGGCCTGAAGAACTACTGGAAGTCGAGCAACCTCGCGCGGCTGAGCGACGACGCGATCGACACGATGGTGGGCTTCATGAAGGGGGCTCCCTCGATCCGGCCCATGGTCGTCATCGACCAGTTCGGCGGCGCGGTGGCCCGGGTGGCTGACGACGCGACGGCCTTCGGTCACCGGGACGCGGCGTACGACCTCATCATCGCCGCGATCTGGGACTCCGACGCCGAGGAACAGGCGCACGTCGAGTGGGCCAAGTCGTTCTGGGAGGCCATGCAGCCCTTCTCGACCGAGTCGGTGTACGTGAACTACCTCAGCGACGAGGGCGAGGAGCGGGTTCGCGCCGCATACGGCGACAAGCACTTCGCCCGCCTGGTCGAGCTCAAGCGGAAGTACGACCCCACGAACGTCTTCCGGAACAACCAGAACATCCGCCCGGAGGCCTGACCGCGTCTCCCGCATCCGCGGGTCGCCGGCTGATCAGGCGTCGATGCTGTCCCGGTCCACGCGGGACGCGCCGGCGACGATGAAGTCGCGCCGGGGCGCCACCTCGTTGCCCATCAGCAGGTCGAAGACCTGCTCGGCTGCTTCAATGTCACCGAGCGTCACCCGACGCAGCATCCGGTGCCGCGGGTCCATCGTGGTCTCGGCCAGCTGGTCGGCGTCCATCTCGCCGAGACCCTTGTAGCGCTGGATCGGCTCCTTGTAGCGCTTGCCCCGCCGCTGCAAATCGGCGACCGTCCGGCGCATCTGCGGCTCGGAGTAGGTGTAGACCACGTCGTTGCGCTTCCCACCCGCGTTGACGACCTCGATCCGGTGCAGCGGAGGAACGGCCGCGAACACCCGGCCTTCCTCCACCATCGGCCGCATGTAGCGGTAGAAGAGCGTGAGCAGCAGACACCGGATGTGGGCACCGTCCACGTCGGCGTCCGCCATCAGCACCACCCGGCCGTAGCGGGCGGCCGAGATGTCGAACGTACGTCCGGAGCCCGCCCCGATGACCTGGATGATCGCCGCGCACTCGGTGTTCTTGAGCATGTCCGAGGCGGACGCCTTCTGCACGTTGAGGATCTTGCCGCGGATCGGCAGCAGGGCCTGGTACTCCGAGTTGCGGGCCAGCTTGGCAGTGCCCAGCGCGGAGTCCCCCTCCACGATGAACAGCTCGCTGCGCCCGATGTCGTCGCTGCGGCAGTCGGCGAGCTTGGCCGGCAGGGACGAGGTTTCGAGTGCGTTCTTGCGCCGCTGGAGCTCCTTGTGCTGACGAGCTGCCACCCTGGTGCGCGCCGCGGCGGCCACCTTGTCCAGGATCGCCTTCGCCTGCACATTGCCGCCGCGCTTGGGGTTGGTGAGGGCGGCCTTCAGCTCCTTGCCGACGACGGAGGCAACGATGCGCGAGGCCGCCGACGTGCCGAGCACCTCCTTGGTCTGGCCCTCGAACTGCGGCTCGGCCAGCCGCACCGTTACCACCGCGGTCATGCCCTCGAGGACGTCGTCCTTGACGACGTCGTCCTCCGCCGCCCGCAGCACCCGCTGGGAGCGGAGAGCCTCGTTGAGCGTCTTGGTCAGCGCCCGCTCGAAACCCGCGATGTGGGTGCCGCCCTTCGGGGTGGCGATGATGTTGACGAACGAGCGTACGACGGTGTCGTAGCCCGTGCCCCAGCGCAGCGCGATGTCGACGGTGAGGTCGCGCTCGACCTCCTCCGGGGTCATGTGCCCCTTGTCGTCCAGGACGGGGACGGTCTCCTTGAAGTGGCCGACACCGTGCAGGCGCAACACGTCGCTGACCCCTTGGTCGGAGGCGAGGAACTCGCAGAACTCGCTGATGCCGCCGTCGTAGCGGAACAGCTGCTCCGCCGCGTCCTGGCCGCGGGAGTCGCGCACGAGGAGCGACAGGCCGGGCACCAGGAAGGCGGTCTGCCGGGCCCGGTTGTGCAGCTCGTCCAGCGAGATCGATGCGTCCTTGAGGAAGACCTGCCGGTCGGGCCAGTAGCGGACCCGGGTGCCGGTCCGCTTCTTGGTGACCTTGCCGGTGACGCGCACTCCCGACCGCTCGACGAACCGCGACCCCGGGTCACCGTTGCCGAAGGTGCCCGGGGCGCCGCGGCGGAAGCTCATCGCGTGCGTCTTGCCGCCGCGGTCGACCTCGACGTCGAGGCGCGCCGACAGCGCGTTGACGACGGACGCGCCGACCCCGTGCAAACCACCGGACGCGGCGTAGGAGCCGCCGCCGAACTTGCCGCCGGCATGCAGCCGGGTCATGACGACCTCGACGCCGGCCAGCCCGGTGCGCGGCTCGATGTCCACCGGGATCCCCCGGCCGTCGTCGCGGACCTCCACCGAGCCGTCGGCGTGCAGATCCACCTCGATCCGGGTGCAGTGGCCACCGAGCGCCTCGTCCACCGCGTTGTCGATGATCTCCCAGACGCAGTGCATCAGGCCCCGGGAGTCGGTCGAGCCGATGTACATCCCGGGACGCTTGCGGACCGCCTCCAGCCCCTCGAGAACCAGCAGGTTTCGGGCGGAGTACGCGTCGGGCTCGAACTCGCCGTCGCTGCGGGCATGGAGCGTCTGGGTCACGTCGAGAGAGGCTACCGGCGGGTCCGGACGAGGGCGGCGCACCGCGCCGTGGGCTGGACGACACGCCGTGACGCACCTGTGATGCGCCGAACGGTTCGTCCGTGCTGTGAGATGGGCAACACCAGGACCCGTGGACCGCCGAAGATACGCGCAGAGCGAACCCAAGCCCGGCCATGGCCGGGGAACGAACAGCGGATGGTTGACTGTTGAGTCCAGTACGACG
This sequence comes from Actinomycetes bacterium, assembly GCA_050743225.1. GTDB lineage: Bacteria > Actinomycetota > Actinomycetes > JACCUZ01 > JACCUZ01 > JBOGDX01. Next base: position 12,335 of record JBOGDX010000003.1, read on the forward strand.
AAGGACACCGCACAACGAGACAGAGAGGGCGACGTGACCTCTGCACTTGCCTCGCACCCTCCCCTGACGACTGCCGACCGCTGCGACCGCTGCGGTGCGCAGGCCTACATCCGCGTGACCATGCCCTCCGGTGGCGAGCTGCTCTTCTGCGCCCACCACGGACACGCCCACGAGACCAAGCTGCGCGAGATGTCGGTCGAGTTCCAGGACGAGACCGCCCAACTCGTGACCACGCCGCACACGGCCCCCGACGGAGAGCGCTGAGCTCCACCCGTCCTGACGGCTCCTGAGGACCCCCGGCCCCGGGCGGGGGTCCTCGTCGTTCCCGGGCGGCGCTCGAAACCCAGCGAACCTGTCGTCCTGACGCCGCGTCCTCGTGCCACCTGGGTCGACACGAGGGGTGGGCTGGCATGGGACTGGTCAGGAACGCACTGGGTGGACGCGATCCGCTGACCGCGGTGACGGTGGCGGTGCTTGCGATCGGTGGGCTGGCGCTCGCCACACCCGCGCACGCGGCCGTGAGCTGCGGCGGCCTGCGGGCGACGATCGTCGGGACAGACCGCGGCGAGAGCCTCGAAGGGACCGAGGGCCGCGACGTGATCGCCGGCCGCGGCGGCGGGGACTACATCAATGCCCGCGGGGGCAACGACGTCGTCTGCGGTGGCGCAGGGCGCGACACCGTGTACGGCGGGAACGGAGCCGACGTGGTCGTCGGCGACAACGGTCGGGACTCGCTGGACGGCGGGAACGGAGCCGACCGGCTGTCCGGCGGAGCCGGTGACGACCGGCTGACCGGAGACGAGGCAGCCGGCCGGCTTCGCGACGTACGAACGTCCGACGACGTGCTCGCCGGCGGGGCAGGCGTGGACACCGCGGTGCTGTGGAAGCACCGCGCGGCTTCCGGGAACATCCGGGTGGACCTGGGAGCCGGGACGGCGGTGGGCCAAGGCAGCGACGCGCTCCGGTCGATCGAGGGAGCGTACGTCGACAGCCCGCACGCCGACGTCCTGGTCGGGTCCTCGGGCCCGGACACGTTCTTCTCGGGTGACGGCTCGGACGTCGAGCGGGGTCTCGGGGGCGACGACCGCTTCCTGGCCGGCCCCGGCGACGACCGGCACGAGGGAGGGCCGGGGGCCGACACCGTCGACATGTCCGAGACCTACCAGGCCGTCGTCAGCCTGATCAGCGACACCGCGCGCAGCGAGTGGACCGGCACCGACTCCCTCGTCGGGATCGAGAACGCGACGGGGTCGCAGGGCGACGACGTGCTCACCGGTGACCTCGAGGCGAACGTGCTGCGCGGGCAGGGCGGGCAGGACGTCCTGCGCGGCCTCGCCGGCGACGACGTGCTCCGCGGCGGGTTCAACGACGACTCGATCCCCGACCTCGTGGACTCGCTGTCAGGGGGCCCCGGCGACGACCTTCTCGACGGCGGTGACCCAAGCGTGCCGGTGGACCAACGGGACGAGGTGGACTACACCGGGTCCGACGGCGCCGTCACGGTCGACCTCGCCGCCGGCACGGCCACCGGCGAGGGGACGGACACCCTCGTCCGGGTCGAGGACGTCATCGGATCGGCCTTCGACGACGTGCTCCGCGGCGACGCAGCCACCAACGAGCTCAACGGCAGCGTCGGCAACGATCTCGTCGACGGTCGGGCCGGAGACGATGAGCTCGAGGCCAGCCCGGGCAACGACACGTTCGTGGGCGGGGACGGGCTCGACGAGCTGCAGTTCGGCTACTCCCCCGTGGCGGTCGCCCTCGACCTGGCCGCGGGGCGCGCGACGAGCCAGGGCACGCACACGATCAGCCAGGTCGAGAACGCGCTCGGGTCGATCCACGACGACACGCTTGCGGGTGACGGGCTGGCCAACCGGCTCGTCGGCGGGCTCGGCGACGACACCATTGCCGGTGCCGGCGGGGACGACTTCCTCAAGGCCGACCGGGGCGACGACCGCATCGCCGGTGACGCCGGGAACGACGTCGTCTGGCCGGGTGAGGGCAACGACACCGTAGCCGCCGGGTCCGAGGACGACCTGATGGCGGGCTCGCTCGGCGACGACGCGTTCGACGGCGGGCCGGGCTCGGACACCGTGGAGTACCTCAACGCGGCCGCCGCGATCCAGGTCGACCTCGTGACCGGTAGGGCGACCGGGCCGGGCAACGACACGTTGACCGCGATGGAGAACGTCGTGGGCACCCGGTTCGGCGATGAGATCGCCGGCACGTCCGACGCGAACAACCTCGTCGGCGGCGAGGGCGTCGACCAGCTCATAGGCCGGGACGGCAACGACACGCTGCGCGGCGGGCTGCGCGCCGATGCGCTCGACGGCGGGGCGGGGATCGACACCGTCGACTACTCGGACGCCGTCAGGCCGGTCCTGGTCGACCTCCGCGGCGGGTTCTCCGAGGGCATGGGCACCGACACACTCGTGCTGATCGAGAACGTGTCGGGCTCGCCGTTCACCGACGACCTGCGCGGTGATGTCGGCGGCAACGCACTGTTCGGTGCGGGCGGCGACGACCTGCTCAACGGTCGTGAGGGTGACGACCTGCTCGATGGTCAGGACGGGGTGGACATCGGCGAGGGCGGAGTGGGGACGGACACCTGTGCCGTGGAGGTGCGGTTCACCTGCGAGGCGTGACACCCATCAGGGCAAAGGACCGGGTGCCCCGTTGACGGGCGCCCGGTCCGGGGCTAGCACAGAGGTGTGAAGCACATCCCGGAGCGGCACCAGTCGGTCATGCCTCCGCTGTCGGTCCTGCTGACCTTCGCCGGGCTGATCGTCATGATGGGCGTGATCTACCTAGTCGTCGCGCTCGCGGCCGAGTAGGCCCCGGCGTTCGTGGCCCCGACGGCGTCCGGGCCGGATATGAGCGCGCCCGGGAGTCGTCAGCTCGCTCTGGCGTCACCGACGATCATCATCAGCATGTGCGCAACTGACGCGACCACCGCCGTCACGATGTACTGCACGCGCGTGGACGGCATGGGCATCGGCGTCGATGCAGTCGTCATGGGATCCCCCTCGTGTTGGATGTCACCGAGGCGAAGGTACTGGCGCGGTCGCGTGTCAACCTCAGAATCGACCCCATGCGACACGGCGTGTCCCGGCGGGCAGCCGCCGCCACCACCGATACAGCGCCAGGTCGTAGCCACCCTTGACGACGCCAGCGACAAGCAGCGGCAGCCCGAGCGCGATCTGCTGGAGCACACCGCCGACCAGCGGCCCGAACGGGCGAACCGTGTACCGGGCCGCGTTCGTCACCGCGGCCGCCGCGGTCCGCTCACCGGGCTCTACAACCTGCATCACCAGCGCCTGGCGGGTCGGCACGTCCATCTGCGACAAGCTGGTCCGCGCCAGCAGTAGCGCCACCGCGACCGCGAAGGACGGCGCGAACGCGACCGCCGCAAGCAGCAGGTTGCTCGGCAGGTGCGTGCCGACCATCGCCGGCACCAGGCCCACCCGGTCCGCCAGCCGCGGCGCGACCCACACGGAAACCGCCTGCAGCAGCGAGGTGGTGAAGAACAGAACCCCAAGCGCGCCGAGGGTGACGTCATAACGCTGCGTCAGGTAGTACGCGAGGAAGCTGGCGGTCACCAGTCCCCCGCCGGCCGCATCGACCGCGAACAGGGCAGCGAGCCGGCGGACGTGCGTGCGGGACGGCCCCAGCCGGCTCCAGCCGCGCGCCGCCGCCTCGGCCCCGAACGCGACGTCGCCACGGTCCGCCTCTACGGCCGGTGACAGCCGGGCGGCGAGGACGGCGCCTGCCAGACCGACCGGAACCAGGACGAGGAACGGCCACGTAGAGGCGGGTGAGACGCCGAACCGGCCGGGCAGCGTCGCGGCCAGCGCGCCGGCTGCACCGCAGAGAGAGGCGACCGCGTTGTACAGGCCATAGACCCGGGCACCGGCCTTGCCGGCGGCCGAGGCGTGCTCGCCGGCGAGCATCGCCTGCTCGAGCGTGGTCGCCGGCCCGTTGTCCACGACGTCGGTGGAGAGCAGCCCGGTCAGCGCGATCAGCAACAGCAGCCAAAACGGCAAGCCGGCGGCCACCACGGCGCCGGCGGCGGCGAGGCCGAGGTAGATCGTCAGGTAGCTGCGGCGCCGCCCCACTCGGTCCGCGACCGCGCCCACAACCAGCGAAGCAGCCGCCGTCCCGGCGACCAGCGCACCCAGCAACAGCCCTGCCCGCAACGTCGAGTAGTCCTGGGCCGCGAGCAGCGCGCCCAGCAGGACGGCGGTGAACCCATACCCGGCCGCCCGCAGCGCCTGTGCGGCCACAAGCCGCCGCGCGTCGGCGCTCATGCCCGGAGACCCCTCTGAAACCGTGGTTGCAAGAACCAGGGTGGCAGCAACGGCTGGTCCTGGCGAGAGCTGCGTCGCTGCGCTTAGTCCAGGTAGTCGCGCAGGACCTGCGAGCGCGACGGATGGCGCAGCTTCGACATGGTCTTGGACTCGATCTGGCGGATCCGCTCGCGGGTAACGCCGTAGACCTTGCCGATCTCGTCGAGCGTCTTGGGCTGCCCGTCGGTGAGGCCGAACCGCATCGACACCACGCCCGCCTCGCGCTCGGACAGCGTGTCCAGCACCGAGTGCAGCTGCTCTTGCAGCAGGGTGAACGACACCGCGTCGGCGGGCACGACCGCCTCGGAGTCCTCGATCAGGTCGCCGAACTCGCTGTCGCCGTCCTCGCCGAGCGGGGTGTGCAGCGAGATCGGCTCGCGGCCGTACTTCTGGACCTCGACGACCTTCTCCGGGGTCATGTCGAGCTCCTTGGCGAGCTCCTCCGGTGTGGGCTCGCGCCCGAGGTCCTGCAGCATCTGCCGCTGGACACGGGCGAGCTTGTTGATGACCTCGACCATGTGCACCGGGATGCGGATGGTGCGGGCCTGGTCGGCCATCGCGCGGGTGATCGCCTGCCGGATCCACCAGGTGGCGTAGGTCGAGAACTTGTAGCCCTTGGTGTAGTCGAACTTCTCGACCGCACGGATCAGGCCGAGGTTGCCCTCCTGGATCAGGTCGAGGAAGAGCATGCCGCGGCCCGTGTAGCGCTTGGCCAACGACACGACCAGGCGCAGGTTCGCCTCGAGCAGGTGGTTCTTGGCCCGCCGCCCGTCCTCGGCGATCCAGTCGAGCTCCTTCTTCAGCTTGGGCGCGAACTTCTCCCCCGAGTTCAGCTTCTCCTCGGAGAACAGCCCGGCCTCGATGCGCTTGGCGAGCTCGACCTCCTGCTCGGCGTTGAGAAGGGCAACCTTGCCGATCTGCTTGAGGTAGTCCTTGACCGGGTCGGCCGTGGCGCCGGCCGTGGCGACCTGCTGCGCCGGCGCGTCCTCCTCGTCCTCGTCGGAGATGGTGAAGGACTCGGCCTCCTCGCCCTCCGGCAGGTCGGTCGGCTCCTCCTCGGGCAGCTCGCCAGCCGGAAGGTCGGCGGTGGACGCGTCGGTGGTCGCTGCTGCGTCGGTCGACGCTGCCGCTGCCTTCTCGGCTGCGGTGCCGGCAGCCTTCTTCGCCGCGGCGGCAGGGGTTGCACCCTTCTTGCCGGGCGCTGCCTTCTTGGCTGAATTTCCGGCAGCCTTAGTCGCCGCGGCCTTCGCGGCCGGCTTGGCGGGGGTCGGCTTGGTCGCGTTCCCGCTCGTCTTGCCGGCGGCGCTCTTCTTGGCGGCCGTCGTCTTTCCCGTGGCGCCCTTGCTGGTGGCGCCCTTGCCGGTGACCTTCTTCGTCGCACTCGCCCGCTTGGTCGTCGTCGCCGCAGCGACGACCTTCCGCTCGCGGGCAGTCGGGGCGGCCGCGGAGACCTCGGCCTCGACCATGCCGGTCACTCCTTCCTGACTGGACCTGCGGCGGGCGGTGTCCGACACGTACTACCTCTCATCGCGCGGGCCGGGCGTGCGGCACCCAGCGCTGGGCTTCTCGGGGGTCTCGGAGTATGTGCGCGCGCTGTGGCTCGTGGGCCACAGACGCAACACAGCATTGTGACACGTCCGGCGAGTGCGCGCAGAACGGCCAGGTCGCGGCGGGCGTCAGCCGGTGAAGCGTACGGCGAGCAGGGTGGCGTCGTCGCGGCCGACGGTGTGGTCCAGCAGCGCGCCGCTGATCCGTTCGACCAGCGCGTCCAGGCTCCGCTCCGGCTGCCCGACCTGAGCCATCACCTCGGCCAGCCCCTGGTCGAGGTCGGCGCCGCGCCGCTCGACCAGCCCGTCGGTCAGCCCGATCAGCAGGTCGCCCGGGCCCAGCTCGAGCGTCCGCTGGACGCGCGGCTCCGGCCAGCCCAGCGGAGTGGACCCAGACCCCGCGTCGACCAGCTCCGGCTCCTGACCCGCACGGCACAGCACCAGCGGCAGGTGCCCGGCTCCTCCCACCGCGGCACGCCGAGCCACCGGGTTCACCAGCAGGTAGACCAGGGTGGCGATCTGATCGGCGCCCTCGGTCGCCGTGAAGACCCGGTCGAGCCCCTGGAGGACGGCCTCGGGCAGGGGGTTGGCGTGGGCGAGCGCTCGCAGTGCCGACCGTAGCCGGCCCATCCCCGCCGCCGCCTCGACGCCCTTGCCCATGACGTCGCCGACAACGAGCACGAGGCGCCCGTCGGGCAGGACGAAGACGTCGTACCAGTCGCCGCCCACCTCCGCCTCTGCGGACCCGGCGCGGAACCGGGCCGACATCTCGACGCCAGGCACGTCCGGAAGCCGGTCGGGCAGCAGGCTCTGCTGGAGGGCGACGGCGGTAGCCCGCTCCCGCTCGAACAGCCTGGCCCGCTCCAGGGCGATCGCGCACTGCCCGGCCAGGGCGCCGAGGAAGGCGTCGTCGTCCGGCGTCGGCGCTTCGCTGAGGCGCAGCCGGAGCACACCGATGCGCCCACCGGACACGACGAGGTCCAGCACGACGACCCGGGGGTCGCCGCCGGTGCCGGTCGCGGCCAGCACGTCGTGGTCGTCGGTGAGCAGCACTTCGGCGATCTCCGCCCCTGCGACCGCCCGTGCCGTCTCGGCTACCACGCGGCGCACGTCGTCGACCGTGAGCGCCTCGGACAGTGCGGCGGTGGCGCGCTGGAGCCGACCGGTCCGCTCCGTGCTGCGCCGCAGGGCGTTCTCGTTGCGCCGCCGGTCGGTCACGTCCGAGACCAGCACGGCGATCCCGATCACGTCGCCGTCGGGTCCGGGAGCGGGGAACCATCGGGACTCGTAGTAGCGCGTGTCACCCGTGGTCGAGGACCGGGCGACAAAGTCGTCGTCAGCCACGACGCGCCCGGTGTCGAGCACTTCGCGCAGCCGGGTCTCGATGGCCTGGCCGAGCTCCGGCGGGAGCACCTCGCTGGGCCGTCGGCCGATGTGGTCAGCCATCGGCAGGCCGTTGATGTTCGCGAGCAGCCGGTTGATCCGGCGGTAGCGCAGATCGGTGTCATAGAAGGCGAACGCGACCGGCGCCTCGAGCACGAGCGTCTCGAGCAGTGCGCTGTCGGACGAGTCCGGCGTGCTCCGGCCGCTTCCGGGGGCCGCACCCTCGTACCCGTCCTGCCTGGCGGAGGTCATGGACGGCCCTGGCATCGCTCGCGCAACGGGGAGCCCTTCGGATCGGGACGACGACCTGCACAACGATCGGGACAAGGATCGGACACCAGTGATCACGACCTGAGCCCGAGGCTAACCCGGACAAGTCGCCCACCGCGGGCGTTCTGATGGGGTCACTGTGCCTTGGCGGCCCGCTTTTGCTCCTGCTTGAAGGCTCGGACCTTGGCCAGGCTGGCGGCGTCCACGACGTCGGCGACGGACCGGAACGAGCCCGTCTCCGCGTAGGCACCGGCGGCCCGCTCCCACCCGGACGGCTGAACACCGCGCTGCTTGCCGAGCAGCGCCACGAAGATCCGGGCCTTGGCGTCCCCGAACCCGGGCAGCGCCTTGAGGCGGGCCAGCAGGTCACCGCCCGAGCCGGCGTCCCGCCAGATCGCAGCGGCGTCCCCCTCGTACTCATCGACGATCGTCGAGGCGAGCGACTGGATCCTCCCCGCCATGCTCCCGGGGTAGCGGTGGACGGCGGGGGGCGTGGCGCACAGCGTGGCGAACTCCGCGGGGTCGTACGCCGCGACGGCTGCTGGGTCGAGCCGTCCGGTGCCGAGCCGCTGGGTGAGCTTGTGCGGGCCCGCGAACGCGTGCTCCATTGGGTACTGCTGGTCGAGGAGCATCCCGACGAGCAGGGCGAACGGGTCACTGTCGAGCAGGGCGTCCGCGGCGGCGTCACCCGTGATGGCGAGCGGCCGCCTACTGCTGGACGGCACGCCCTACTCCTCTGCCTTCACCGCAAGCACCGGGCACGGAGCCTCGAGCAGGATGCGTTGCGCGTTGCTGCCGAGAATGAGCTTGCCGACGGGAGTCCGCCGGCGCAGGCCGATGACGATGAAGTCGGCCGCCGTCTCCTGGGCGACCGCGATCAGGTCGTCGGCCGGGTCGAGGCCGCGGACCAGCTGGCGCACCTCGTTCTCGATGCCCTCGGCATCGAGCTGCTTGCGGACGTCGGCCAGCTCGCGCTCGTGCTCGACCGCATCCTCGGCGTCGAGATGCCCGCCGCCCTTGTTCGAGTTGATCACGATCAGTCGCGTGGATCGCAGCCGCGCCTCCTCGGCGGCCCGACGCAGGGCGGCCTTGCCCTCACTCCGCGGCACGTAGCCCACCACGATCGCCATTGCACTCCTCCTGGTCCGGGACGGCGCCAGCACGGCCGCCGGATCACCGGCAGCACCCGGACGCTACCCGCTCGCGGGCCTCCGCGCGTCAGCGGGCGAGCCGGTGAGCCAGCCAGGAGAGCGACAGGGGGTAGCGGTAGTCGATCGCCGCGTGCGTGGCCTCGAACAGCTCGAAGCGGACGCGGTCGGCGTCGACCCCGATGCGCGTCAGTTCGTCGCGGAACGCCTGCGCGCCGAGATCCAGGAACCACTCGTCCTTCGTCCCGGCGTCGATCCAGATCGCGCGCAGCGAGCGCAACGACTCGGCGTACGCCTCGACCATCTGCACCGGGTCCCAGGCAAGCCACCGGTCCCACACGTCGTGCCGCAGGTCCCCGGACCTGGAGTCGAACGGCAGTTCCACGGAGCCGTCGTCGCGCGCCGAGAAGCAGGCGCTGCAGCCCAGCGTCATCAGCAGTGGCGCGTCGCACTCCTTGGTGAAGGCTGTCCGTGACGTGAAGTCCTCCCACCACCGCCAGATGTCGCCGTCGTAGTCGCGCAGATGACGCACGCACTTGGCGAACTCCGGCAGGTAGCAGTACTCGTAGAGCGTGTCCCCCGCGTGCGTCGCCAGCGCTCCGAACAGGTCCGGCCGCAGCATCGGCGTGATCATCGCCCCGAACCCGCCGCTGGACTTGCCGCTGATCGCCCTCGACTCGCGATCGGCGATCGTGCGGTAGCGCTCGTCCACCCACGGAACCACCTCGTCGCAGAGGTACGAGTGGTACCGACCCGTGCCGGGAGAGTCGACGAACTGGGAGCCGCCGTACGCGGTCCAGGCGTCGACATAGACCATCACGCAGGGCGGCGCCTCACCGGACGCGAACACCGCATCGGCGGTCTCCACGAACGGCTGGCGGAAGGCGGTGCGGTTGGCCCACATCGCGACGTGGCCGGTGTAGCCCTGGATGACGTAGACGGCCGGGTACCGCTCGGCGGACTCGTCGTAGCCCGGCGGAAGGTAGACCCAGACCGGACGTTCATGCGGGTCGCCGAGCGGGTTGCCCCGCAGCAGCTCCGAGGTGATGACGCCCTCGTCGATCCGGCCGGCCAGGTCAGCGCTCCACGGAAGCATCCCCGCAGTCAACCAGCCCGCCCAAGCGGCTGTACCATCTCGATCTCCACCTTCGACGGATCAGGGTCGTACGGCATGGTGGCCCCGGTGTCCACGAAGCCGAGCCGGCGGTAGAAAGCCCGGGCGGGCGCGTTGTCCTGGTGGACGTACAGGTGCAGGCGCGTCGCCTTGCCGTCC
>JBOGDX010000004.1:0-19431 GCA_050743225.1 Actinomycetes bacterium
GGGATGGTCGGCGGCGCTGCCGGGTTCGGTGGCGGCCCGGCGCCAGGATCGGGACCGCTGCCCGAGCCCGGCCCACCGGAGCCGGCCTCATCGGGTGGCGGGGTGTCCCCGGCGCTCGCCGGCACGGGTCCGGCCGGCTCGTCGGCGACGACCGGCGCGGGTGGGGGCTCCGGCCGGTCCGGACCATCGCCATCCCCGGTGGACGGACCTGACGGTCCCTGGGGAGTCGGCGCGGGGGCCACGACGACGGTCGCCGGCGGCTCGACTGCGCGCTCGGCGGGAGGCCGCAGCAGCCCCGGACCGCCCCCGGCGATCTCGCCGGCGGAGACCAGCCCGAGCGTGGCGAGGGTTCCGGCGCTGAGCAGCGCAAGGACGGCCGTGGCCACACCGGTCGTGCTGCCGGTGTCCGCCGCGGCCCGTACGCCGTGGTGCCTGCTCATCGAGGGGATCGCCTGTTCGGTCGCATCCGGTCACCTGGTGGGTTCGCCTGTCCGTCACCCGGTTGGCCGATCACGTGCTGTTACGAGGTCGACACTACACGTATCAGATGGGGCGGCGCAGGGATCCGATCGAGTGACATGGGCCCCATCCCTGTAACGCCCGGACGTTCACCACCGTGCTCTATCGTGTCATGAGCAAAGAAGGGAAACGCTCATGTCTGGACACCCGTCGGGTGCGTCACCGCGACCCGCGCCGTCGACGGCGGGCGTGAGTCCGGCGGCGATCTGGACGGCACTCGTCACGGTCTACCTGGTCTGGGGCTCGACCTACCTCGCCATCCGTGTCGTGGTGGAGACCATGCCACCCCTGGTCGCCATGGGGGCTCGGTTCCTCGTTGCCGGCGCCCTGCTCGGCGCCGTCCTTGCCGTCCGACGCGGACCCCGTGCCCTGCGCGTCAGCCCACGACAGATCGGCGGGGCGGCAGTCGTGGGGTTCCTGCTGCTCCTCGGCGGGAACGGCGGGGTCGCGGTGGCCGAGCAGACCGTGCCGTCGGGCCTGACGGCCCTGCTGGTGGCTGCCACGCCGCTCTGGCTGGTCTGCCTCCGCACCGCGGCCCGCGACCGGCCGGCCCACCTGAGCCTGCTCGGCACCCTGTTGGGGTTCGCCGGGATCGCCGTGCTGGTGCGCCCCGGAGCCTCGCTCGGTGAGGACGTCGAGGCATGGGGCGTGCTGCTGGTCGTCGCCGCCGCGGCCTGCTGGGCGACGGGGTCCTTCCTGGCCTCGCGCCTGCCGATGCCCGCCGACGCGTTCGTCGGGACCACCTGGCAGATGCTGATCGGCGGGATCGCCCTGGTGGTGGTGGGTGCGGCACGCGGTGAGCTGGACGGGTTCCGGCTCGGCCAGGTGGCGGGCGAGGCCTGGGCCTGGCTGGCGTACCTCGTCGTGGTCGGCTCGATCGTCGCCTTCTCCGCCTACGTCTGGCTGCTGCACAACGCACCCATCTCGCTCACGGCGACGTACGCCTACGTCAACCCCGTCGTCGCCGTGGTGCTCGGCGTGCTCGTCCTCTCCGAGCCAGTGACCGGCGCTGTGCTCCTCGGCGGTGCCGTCGTGGTGCTGGGCGTCGGCCTGGTCGTCAGTGGTGAGCGACCTCGCCGGCGGCCGACCCGGCGCGACCCGGTCGGCCAGGACGAGGTGGTAGACCTTCCGGCATGACCGGCAGGCCCGCTCGGCTCGTGCTGGGACCTCTGCTGCGTCACGTGGGGGAGCGCGACGCGACGGTCTGGGTCGAGACCGACGGCCAGTGCACCGTCGAGGTGCTCGGCCACCGCGAGGACACCTGGACCGTCGCCGGGCACCACTACGCGCTCGTGTGCGTCGAGGGGCTGGAGCCCGGGAGCTGCACGCCGTACGACGTGCGCCTGGATGGTGCCCCCGCCTACCCCGAGACCGACCGGACCTTGCCACCACCGCGCATCCGCACGCTCGGCGGTGACGGCCCGGTTCGGGTCGTGTTCGGGTCGTGTCGCTACGCCCGGCCGGACGCGGTGGCCGACAACGACAAGTTCGAGGCCGACGCGCTCGACACCTACGCGAAGCGGATGACCGAGCAGCCGGAGGAACGTTGGCCCGACGCGCTGCTGCTGCTGGGCGACCAGGTGTACGCAGACGAGACGTCCGCGCAGACCCGAGAGCGCATCCGCGCCCGGCGCGACATCAGCCGACCTCCGTACGAGCAGGTCCGGGACTTCGAGGAGTACACCTGGCTCTACGAGGAGTCCTGGACCGACCCCGACGTGCGCTGGCTGCTGGCGACGATCCCGTCCTCGATGATCTTCGATGACCACGACGTGGCCGACGACTGGAACACCTCGGCCCAGTGGCGGCGGGACATGGCGCGCACGTCGTGGTGGGCGGACCGCGTCATCGGCGGCCTCTCCTCGTACTGGGTGTACCAGCACATCGGGAACCTCTCCCCGGCGACGCTCGCCAAAGACGGGCTCTACCAGCGGGTACGGGAGCACGGCGGCGACTGCGAGCCGATGCTGCGCGAGTTCGCCGCGGCAGCCGACAAGGAGGCCGACGGGCACAAGGGCGCCCAGTGGTCCTACCGGCGCGACCTGGGCCACGCCCGGCTGCTCGTCATCGACTCGCGATGTGGCCGGATCCTGGACGAGGGCGACCGGTCGATGGTGTCCGAGGCGGAGTTCCAATGGATCGAGGACCAGGTCGAAGGGTCCTACGACCACCTGCTGGTCGGCACGTCCCTGCCGTGGCTGCTGGCCCGCGCCCTGCACGACGTGGAGGCATGGAACGAGGCGCTGGCCTCGGGCGTACGCGGGGAACGCATGGCGCGCATCGCGGAGAGGTTCCGCCGCAGGGCCGACCTCGAGCACTGGGCGGCGTTCCGCAAGTCGTTCGACCGGCTCGCCGAGCTGTTCGCCTGTGTCGGCCGCGGTGAGCACGCGGGGTCGGACGGGCGACCGCCGGCGTCGGTGTGCGTCCTGTCCGGCGACGTCCACCACGCGTACGTCGCGGAGGCGCACTATCCCGACCCGTCGGTGCGCTCGAGGGTCTACCAGCTGACCTGCTCGCCGGTGCACAACTACGTGCCCCGCGCGATGCAGCTGGCGTTCCGGCTGGGCTGGAGCCGCGCCGCCGAGGCCACCATGCGGTTCCTGCTCGACCGGGTGTCCAGGCTGCCGCGCCAGCCGCTGACCTGGTCACGCGTGGCAGGGCCCTACTACGGCAACGAGATCGCCACCCTCACCCTCGACGGCGCGTCCGCCCGACTGGTCGTGGAACGGGCCCGGCTCGGCGCCGACGGCACCGCCGGCCTCACCCCCGTACTCGACCTGCCACTCACCTGACGCCGAGCAGCGCCCGATCAGTCGAGGCGGACGGTGCCGTCGGCGGTCGCGAAGTGCACCGCGGTGAGCCCCGGCTCCTCGCCGTCGACCCACTCGACACCGAAGTCGATGCCGTGCAGCGGCTCGCCGAGCCAGGCGACGACTTTCTGCTCGTCACCGCAGATCTCCACGTGCGCGATCCGCGGCCCGTCCCCGTCCGCTCCCGGGTGCAGGGCAGGATCGACCTGCCACTGGACGAAGAACGGAAGCGCCGGGTCGTCAAGGAGGTCGAGGACGCCGATCTGCCGCCACGACAGGTCCACCCCGTCCGGACGCCGGCGGTGCCCCGCGACGGCCGACCGTCCGAGCCGCTGCTCGACCCGGTCGATGTCGTCGACGGCGACGACCCAGGCAAGCCACCCGCCGCCAGACTCGGCGCGGGACTTCACCGCCTGCCCGAACGGCGCCTTGTCCGCGGCTGGATGGTCCAGCGCGGCGACCACCTCCAGGTAGACCCCGCCGGCGAGCGGAAGCACGAAGTTGCGGGTTCCGAAGCGGGGGTGCAGCCCGCCATCGCGGAAGCCCGCGCCGAGGGCGGCGCCGAGGCGCTGCACGCACGCACCGAGTCCTTCCGGGCCTGCCGCATAGGAGAGGTGGTCGAGGCGCACCGTTCGACCTTCTCACCCGGCTTGCGGGGAGTCGCACGCGGGTCCGGCCGCGAGCGGCCCCGGCAACGGCGCCCGGCTACTCGGCGACGAATGCCTTGGCGACCCGGACGAACAGGTCGTTCGCCTCGGGCTCGCCGATCGTCACTCGCGCTCCCTCGCCGGGGAACGGCCTCACGACGACACCGGCCTCCTCGCAGGCCGCCGCGAACTCGTCCGTCCGCTCACCGAGGCGGAGCCAGACGAAGTTGGCCTGCGATGACGGCATCTCGGACCAGCCCTGGTCCCGCAAGGCGTCCTGCACCCGTGACCGCTCGGCCACCAGGGCGTCCACCCGCTCCAGCAGCTCGTGCTCGGCACCGAGCGAGGCGGTCGCGGCGACCTGCGCGAGCCCGCTGACGCCGAACGGGACCGCGGTCTTGCGCAGCGCCTCGGCGACAGGTTCGTGCGCGACCGCGAAGCCGACGCGAAGACCGGCGAGGCCGTAAGCCTTGGAGAACGTGCGCAGGACCGCGACGTTGAGCCGGTCGCGGTAGACGTCGATGGCGTCGGGGACTTCGGGGTCCCGGACGAACTCCCGGTAGGCCTCATCGACGACCACGAGGACGTCGTCGGGCACCCGGTCGAGGAACCGCTCGAGGGCGACGCGGTGCACGGCCGTGCCCGTCGGGTTGTTCGGCGAGCACACGAGGACCAGCCGCGTGCGGTCGGTGACGGCGTCGGCCATCGCGTCGAGGTCGTGGTGCTCGTCCGGGGTGAGCGGGACGGTCACGGACGTGGCGCCGGAGACCTGCACCACGATCGGGTAGGCCTCGAAGGACCGCCACGCGTAGACCACCTCGTCGCCGGCCGCCGCCGTGGACTGAACGACCTGCTGCAGGACCCCGACGGACCCGGTGCCGGTGGCCACGTGCGTGACGGGCACCCCGAACCGGTCGGCGATGGCTGCGGTCAGGCCGGTCGCGAACAGGTCCGGGTAGCGGTTGAACGTCGCGGCAGAGTCGCGGACCGTCTCGAGGACCGAGGGCAGCGGCGGGTAAGGGTTCTCGTTCGATGAGAGCTTGTAGGCGGGGACGTCGAGACCCACAGCGGCAGGACGTCCCGGTCGGTACGTCGGGATGCCCTGCAGTGCCGTGCGCAGCCTGGGGCCGCTCGGATCGGTCGCGTCGCTCACGCCGTCACCCTACGGAGACCGGAGCTCAGCCTTCCAGCGGGAGCGCCACGAAGCACTGGCGAGGGTCATCGTGGTAGCGCGCGACCAGGTCCTCCGTCGCCCGGTCGAGCCGCTTGAACAGCGCCTCCCGGTACGACGAGAGCACGCTCTCCGCAGAGGCGAGCCGTGCGAACAGCTCGGCCCGGTCAGCTTCGTCCTGCTCGCCCACACCGCTCGCCCACAGGTCGGGGAGGTGCGGCAGGATCGGCATGCCGCTGTCGGGGTGCAGGGAGAGGATCACCTGGCGGCCGGCTGTGCCGCGCTGCTCGGTCAAGGCGTCGGTCAGAGCCGCCCGATCTACGAGCGCCTCGCGCGACCGGAGGACGTCGCGACGGGCCTGCAGGAGCCGCCGCCAGTACGACGCGCGCAGCTCCTCGTCGAGCAACGTCCGCCGGTACCTCCGGAGCCGCTTGAGGTCCATGTGCGCCAGCTCGGGCACGCGCTGCGGCTTGGGTCGCAGCATCGTGGCCGGGACGCGGCCTGGCGTGCGGAAGGGGACGGGGGCCCGGCCTCGCACCTCGTCCCTGTCAGCAACCTGGCCCAGCGATGTCACGGACTGTGCATCGACGTGACCCGGTGCCTCCTTGATCGCTCTCACCCGATGGGCGCACGCCCCCATCCCACGACCGGAGCGCCACTACGTTGGCGCGATGCGGATGGCGCGGCGAGGCGTCGCGGTGAGGACCGGCCTACCCGAGCGACTCGACCGGGCGACCCGGCATCTCGAGCCGCCATTCGCCGTCGTGGACCGGGCAGCCGTGCACCGCAACGCCGACGACCTGGTGCGCCGAGCCGGCGGCTTGCCCGTGCGCGTTGCCTCCAAGTCGGTCCGTTCCCGATCCGTGATGTCCGACGTACTGGCCCGCAAAGGCTTCTCCGGGGTGATGGCCTACTCGGTGGCGGAGGCGCTGTGGCTGGCTCGTACCGGCGAGCGAGAGGTCCTCGTGGCCTACCCCTCGACGGACCGGACCTCGCTGCAGGAGCTGCGCCGCGACGAGCGGGCGGCCCTCGCGGTCACCGTGATGGTCGACGACGTTGCACAGGTCGACCTGGCGGCAGGCGACGGTGCTGGTGCGGAGATCAAGGTCTGCATCGACGTCGATGCCTCGCTGCGGATGGGTCCGGTGCATCTCGGAGTCCGACGGTCACCGCTGCGCTCGGGAGCTGAGGTCATCCGTCTGGCCGGCGAAGTGGCCCGCCGCCCCGGCGTACGGCTCGTCGGTCTGATGTTCTACGACGCCCAGGTGGCGGGACTGCCCGACTCGTCTCCGGCCGTGCGCTGGGTGAAGAAGCGCAGCGTCGCCGACCTCGTGCGGCGACGCACCGAAGTGGTGGACGCCGTCCGCCGCCTCGTCGACCTGGAGATCGTCAACGGCGGTGGCACCGGCAGCCTGCACAGGTGGCAGCAGGACCCGACGCTGACCGAGCTCACGGCGGGGTCCGGGCTCTATGGGCCGACTCTATCCGACGGGTACGACGACTTCCGTCCGCAGCCCGCCGCGTTCTTCGTGCTGCCCGTCGTGCGGCGACCCAGCTCGCGGGTCGCCACGGTCTTCGGCGGCGGGTACGTCGCGTCAGGGCCGGCGGGGTCTTCACGCATGCCCCGGCCATGGTGGCCGGAGGGACTGTCCCTGTTGCGCGCGGAAGGCGCGGGCGAGGTGCAGACGCCGCTGCGTGGGCGAGCGGCCGAGGGCCTGACGATCGGCGACCGGGTCTGGTTCCGGCACGCCAAGGCGGGGGAGCTGTGCGAGCGCTTCGACGTGTTGTACGTGGTCGACGACGACGGTTCGGTCGAGGCGGTGCCGACCTATCGCGGCGAGGGAAAGGCGTTCGGGTGAGCGCCTGGACCAACTGGGCCCGCACCGAGGTGGCTCACCCGCTGGGCGTGGTCCGGCCGCGGGACACCGCGGGGGTGGTCGAGGCGGTGCGGGATGCCGGACGGCGGGGGCTGCGCGTCAAGCCAGTCGGCGCCGGTCACTCGTTCACGGGTGCGGCCGTGACCGACGGCATCCACCTCGACCTGTCGCTGGTGAGCGGGCTGGTGGCCACCCGCGGGAACCTCGTCACCGTCGGCGGCGGAACGCGGCTGCACGACCTCAACGGCCTGCTGGCAGCCCTCGGCCTCGCGATGGAGAACCTCGGCGACATCGACCGCCAGTCTCTTGCCGGCGCGCTTGCCACCGGGACACACGGCACCGGTGCCCGGTTCGGCGGGCTGGCAACGCAGGTGCACTCGCTCGAGCTCGTCCTGCCCGACGGCGAGGTGGTCACCGCCGCCGGCGACAAGCGCCCGGACCTGTTCGCAGCGATCCGGGTGGGCCTGGGTGCGCTCGGTGTCGTGACGCAGGTGACCCTGCGCTGCGTGCCCGCTTTCCGGCTGCGGGCCGTGGAACGACCAGGCCGCCTGGACGACGACCTGGACGCGCTCGACGAGCTGTTCCGGCTGCACGACCATGTGGACCTCTACTGGTTCCCCCACACGTCGCGAACGTTGACCAAGACCAACGACAAGGTCAAGCCGGACGAGGACGGTGCGCCGTTACCTCGCTGGCGTCGAATCGTCGATGACGAGCTGGTGTCCAACACCGTGTTCGGCGTCGCGAACCGGGTCGGCGCCGCGCGGCCGTCGTGGGTTCCCGGACTGATCGGGGCGGGGGTACGGCTGCTGTCGGCGCGGGAGTTCGTCGGTGCGTCGTACGACGTGTTCGTCTCCCCTCGACGTGTTGTGTTCCGCGAGTCGGAGTACGCCGTGCCACGGGATGCCGTCGGCCACGTCGTGCGCGAGCTGCGCAGCTGGGTGACCGCGCATGACGAACCGGTGTCGTTCCCGGTGGAGGTGCGGTGCGCCGCCGCGGACGACATCTGGCTCTCGACGGCGTACGAGCGGGACGTGGCCTACGTCGCCGTGCACCAGTACCTGCGGCTGCCGTTCGAGCGTCTCTTCTCGGCGTTCGAGGCGATCGTGCGCGAGGTCCGCGGGCGGCCGCACTGGGGCAAGTTGCACAGCTGTACGGCGGCGCAGCTACGCGAGCTCTACCCGCGGTTCGACGACTTCGTGGCGCTGCGGAACGAGGTCGATCCCGATCGTCGTTTCGGCAACGACTACCTGACGAGGGTGCTCGGCCGCTGAGCCCCGTGCCCCCACATACGCATCTACGCGCGCGAGCGAACAACACCAGAGCGGTACTGGATCGACTGGATCGACCGTGTTCCTGTTAGCCGTTCGGGACGATTGTGCGCAATCGATCGACGACTCGCTTCGGCCGCCACACGACGAACAGCGTCGTACCCGTCCTACTGTGGATGCACACTCGTCGCCGAACCCCTCCCGAGAAGGGGTTGAGTTCCCGCTCGGCAAGATCTACTTCCAGCACATCCTCAACGCGGCACCGCCATCGCTCCCTACCCAGGTCCTGCTCTGGGCCCGAGGGCTGAAAGAGAATGCGAAGATCCGTCACGAACAGTCGCCCGCCCACGGCGAGGCCGTCGTCCGAGCGATTCGCGGTCATCCGCCAGGTGATGTGCTCGCCCACTTCTAGGGCTGGGTCCTCCAGGCACGAGACCATGCCCAAGACACCCACCGGGCAACCAGATGACCCGCTCGGGAGGGCACCTACGGGTCCTCGTCGACCTTCCGCTCGCGCTCGTCACCGCTGTCAAAGAAATTGTCGGCGCCCAGGACGCTGTTACGGATCAGCGAGAACACCTCCGCGCCGTCACGCGGTGAGCCGGAAAGGTGGTACGCCTGCGCGAACCCGAGGTACTCGTCTCCCGGGGTCTCGGCGTACTCGTTCGCCTCATCTTCAGCCCTGGCGATGGCTTCATACATGGAGGAAGCGCGCCAGAGCGTGATCCGTTCCTCGTACGCGCTGACGCCCGACGTCAGGTCGGTCGGCCCCCACGGCGCTGATCGGTCACGACGCGGATCGTGTCAGGTCAGCTCGCCCGGGAGCGGCACCGACCACACATGCCCGGACAGTTGGATCGCTGCTGACCGCCACCTGCTTGCGATCCGCGTTCACGGTCGGTCGTGGCTCGGTCGCAAACAGTGAATCCCCATATCGGGCTACCGCCGCGTCGCAGATGTCGCTGAACCATTGATCTCGGCTGTCGATTCTCCACAAGGGAGGCGTCATGAGGGGACGTTCTGTACTCATCGCTGGGTTGGCCATCGCGGGCACCGTCCTCGGCAGCACACCCGCGACCGCCCGACCGATCGACAAAGGCCACTTCCACGACGTCTTCACGACCGACGTCTACGACTGCGACGGCACCCTTGCCCAAGACGCCGGCGACGTCTCCGGCAACTTCCTGTTCAACCAGCGCGGCTCCTCACCGTTCCCGTACTTCCGGGAGAGCGTGCATGGCACGGTCGTGACCACCAATCTGGAGACCGGCGGCACATTCACCAATGTCTTCACCGCCAACAGCAAGGACCAGGTCATCACCGACAACGGTGACGGCACCATCACCATCACGGTGTTCGCCTCCGGAGGTTCCCGCTTCTACGACGCCGACGGCAACTTCGTGCTCAAGGACCCGGGTGAGGTCCGCTTCGCCTTCGACGTCGACTACAACGGCACTCCCGGTGACCCCAGTGACGACGTCGAGGTCCCCGACTCGTTCCGGGTCGTGCGCTCCTCTACCGGGAACAGCGACTTTTCGGACCGCGACTTCTGTGCGGGACCTGGTGGAGTTCACGAGCTAGGCAAGACCAACCGATTGCTGCCACTGTTTGGCTAGCGCGGTGGATGCGCGGCCTGCCATTTGGGAATGCCGCCGAGTGCACGCTAATGGCACCCCTCTGTGTCAGGGGTCGGTGGTTCTCGCCGAGGTTGACGGTGCGCCGGTCCAAGTCATCGTCAAGCAGATGCGCTTGACGATGCCTGCGGGTCGGCGCGTTGCGAGGGCGTCGGGATCGGGCCGAAGAACGCTTGCCGACTCCAGCAATCGGTCCGCGTGCTGGCCGATGCGTCGGGCGAGGAGCGAACCCGCGCCGTTTGATATGGCCGCAGCGTCCAGGACCATCCGCGCGAGTCGGGACGACAACCAGGCGATTGTGCTGGTGCTCAGTCACGCAGGCGATCATGGGCAACCACGTCAGGCAAAGATGCCGCTATATGCGTTCAGTGCCGGCTGCCCGCCCAGGTGGGCATAGAGCACCGTCGAGTCCTTCTCGATCTCGCCCTGGGTGACGAGGTCGAGGAGCCCGGCCATGGACTTGCCCTCGTAGACGGGGTCGATGATCATGCCCTCGAGCCGTCCGGAGAGCAGGATCGCATCGATCGTCGACCTCACCGGTATGCCGTAGTAGTCCCCTGCCCACCCCTCGAGAACGGTGATCTCGTCGTCGCGAAGCTCGCGGCCGAGCCCGATTTGCTCGGCGGTGTGTCGGGCGATGCGCTCCACCTGGTCGCGGGTCTCCTTGAGCCTTGCGGAGGCGTCGATCCCGATGACGCGACGGGACCGAGCCTGGCCAGCGAAGCCGGCGATCATCCCAGCCTGGGTCGACCCGGTCACGCTGCACACGACCACCGTGTCGAAGAAGACGCCCAGCTCGGACTCCTGCTGCTCGACCTCAAGGGCCCAGTTGGCGAAGCCGAGCCCACCCAGTGGATGTTCCGATGCACCCGCCGGGATCGGGTAGGGACGCCCGCCGCGGGCTTCCACCTCATCGAGAGCCTCCTGCCAGGAGCTCTTGATCTCGATGCCGAAGCCGGAGGGGTCGAGACGGACGTCGGCGCCCATGATGCGGGAGAGCAGGATGTTGCCGACCTTGTCGTTGACGGCGTCAGGCCAGTCGACCCAGCGCTCCTGGACCAGCCGCGCCTTGAGCCCCAGCCGGGCGGCTACCGCTGCGACTTGGCGCGTGTGGTTGGACTGGTATCCACCGATCGAGACGAGCGTGTCCGCGCCGCTGGCCAGCACGTCAGGGACGATGTACTCCAGCTTCCGGGTCTTGTTCCCGCCGTATGCGAGCCCTGAGTTGCAGTCCTCTCGCTTGGCCCACAGCTGCGGTCCGCCGAGGTGCTCGGTCAGCCGCTCGAGCCGGTGCACGGGGCTGGGGCCGAACAGCAGCGGGTAGCGAGGGAAGTCGTCGATCGACATGCAGTTCCTCCTCGTACACCTCAGTGCCTCGCCTCGCCAACGTTCAGGTGTCCGTTGCTCCCTGGTTGACCGTCGGTGATCGCTCGGGCAGACGTGGCGGTCGTGATCACCCGGGCGGGCGAGCCTGATTCCGTGTCCTGTCTGCACATTGCCCTCGCACCCAGAGTCTGACAATGGTCGCTTGTTCCTGTCCTTCAACCGTCCGAACGTCGGCATCGCGGGCCTCTGGCGTCCTCGGTGTTGCCGTAAGGGGACGCCCTGACGCTCCAGCGCTCAGACGGCTGGCTCGATGCTCTCCACAGCCACGTTGATCTCGCACAGGAATGAGGCGTCGGCTTCGGAAGCGCCGACACAGGTGTCCGTGTTGGGGCCGGGATCCGGGGTTGGTGGTAAGCCCGTGTCGGACATCCCGGGGATGTCTCCGATCAGCATGTCGTTTCCCGTCCTGCCCGAAGCCGCCGATCGCGGTTGTCGTCGCAGCGATCTGCCCCGGACTCTCACCGGCCATCCGTCGCCGCACCGCTTCGACCCGTAGCTCCTGCTCGTCCACGACACCCGCCCGCTCGACTCGATCGAGCAAGTTGAGCGGAACGATGTCCTGCTATCCCTCAACTAGTCCCCGCCGCACCTGTGGGCCAGAGAGCGAGACTGCCGTTGCGGATGCGGGGAAGCGGGCTCGGTCACCTCGACCTACACCGGACGGTGTCAGACCTTGAGCTCCATCTCACCCTCACCGTCAGCGGGTTGGGTCCGCCTCACTCGGCCCTGGTGCCGCCTGGTTCTCCTCGCGGGCCACGAAGTCCTCCGGAACGCCGAGTCGTTGAGCCAGTCGAAGGAACGGGAGGGCGAACGCCTGGAATCCGGCACTGAGCGCGAACGTCACCGGGTAGCCCCAGACGTCGGCGACCCGCCCCAGGCCGGGCTGCACCACGACGCCACCCCCAGAGCTGAGCAGCGAGTCGAAGGAGAGCACCGTGGCGCGCTGCTGGGAGGGGATCAGCGAGTTCAGGTACGCCTGGCGCACCGGCATCGCCGCGGCGAAGGCCAGGCTCCACGCGACGAGCATGACGATGACGACGGCGAAGCTCTGGAAGACGCTGACGAGAAGCAGGGCCACCGTGCTGACCGCGGTGGCTGCCAGCAGCATCGACGTGCGCCGGCGGAACGCGCTGCGCAGCCGTGGCGCGAGCAGCCCTCCCGCGATCTGGGCACCCGCGACGATGGCGGCCGCAAGGCCCGCGACGCCGTACGCCTGCTCATCGCCGTACAGCTCCAACAGGTACGGCTGCATCGCGTAGAACGCGTAGATAGCGACGCCACCGATGAACGGCGAGGTCAGCATGACCCATCGCACGGCCGGCTGGCCGAGGCCGTACCGCAGGGAGTCGTCCAGGATCCGCTTGACCTCGGGACCGGGACGCTTGCCTCTGACCGGCGTGAAGCCGATGTCGCGCATGAGAACGAACGCCACGCCGAAGGTGAGCGCGAGAAGTCCCGCCCGCACGACGAACGGCACCCCGAGGTTCGTGGCCTGCGCGATGACGCCACCGAGCACCGAGCCACTCAGCATGGCGACTCCCTCGACTGCCTGGCCGCGCCCGAACACCGTGTCGAGCTCGCCGGTGAAGCCACTGTCCGTCAACGCGTCGACGAGCCAGGCCTCCATCGCGCCAGAGAAGAAGGTGAAGCCCAGGCCGAGCAGCACGGAGACGACCGCCCAGGCCCAGAACGGCGCCTCGATCGACCACATCTGGACGTACAGCAGCGTCGAGGCCATCAGGGTGAACGCGCCGAGGAGGAACGACGCTCGTCGGCCGCGGAGGTCGGCCACGACGCCGGTCGGCACCTCGAAGAGCATCATCCCGGCCGTGAAGAACGCGTTGGCAGCGAAGGCCTCGAGGTTGCTCAGCCCGGCGTCGAGCAGGAACAGGGTGTTGATGCCCCAGATGAGGGAGGCCGCCAGCGTGGTGAGCAGCACGAGGGTCAGGTAGGTGTGCTGGACCTTCGTCGCCTGGCTCATCTGTTGGCCTCCTCCGGGTCAGGCCGGGCACCATGCGCAGCGTTGCAGCCGGGCACCTTGTTCCCGCCGCGCGACCGGTCCGCCTGACGGCCGACGCCCGGCTCACGAAGCCAGCAGGGCCCTCAGCGCTCCATCGACGTCGAGGTGCCCGGCCTCCTCGCCTGGTGGGCACAGCGAGTAGCTCTCCGACAGGAACTCGACGACCTCGGACGTTGCCGCCTGCACGAGTGCCTGGCCCTCAGGGGAGGTCAAGGCGATGCGGACCCGGCCGGCGGCATGGCACGAGAACGGCCAGATGCGCACGTCGCCCTCACCGGCCGGCGCGCTGATGCCGTTGGACATCAGCTCGCGAGCGAACCTCCAGGCGACCGCATGTCCGGGCGCGGAATGGAACTCCGCGCACACGGCGTAGGGGTCTGCCGTGTCGTAGCGCATGACCACCGGGACGTGCTGCGGCCCGTCAGCGGGAACCACGACCTCCATGGTCAGCTCGCGAGTGACTGTTGCCGGGGCGAAACCCATCGCGCCTCCTCATAGGACTCGTGCCTGATCCCCGTGAGTGCCTGTTGTCAGCTGTGTGCCATGTCGACGAATCGGGAGTAGTGGCCCTGGAAGGCCACCGTGATGGTGGCCGTCGGACCGTTGCGGTGTTTCGCCACGATGAAGTCCGCCTCGCCGGCGCGCGGCGACTCGCGCTCGTAGAGCTCCTCGCGGTGCAGCAGCACGACCATGTCGGCGTCCTGCTCGATGCTGTTGTGGACGGCTATGCCGTCGGCGACGAAGTTGTGGGTGCCGAGCACCGTCGCGTCGAAGACCTCTTCGACGCCGTCACTCGCGATGCTGACGACCGCGTCCCAGTAGACGTCGTTGGTGGCGAGCATCTCCAGGTCGGCGTCGTCGAGGAGCGTCGCCACGCGACCCAACCGCGCGCGGCTTGGCGCGTGCTTCCACAACGCGCCGCCACAGAACTTGGTACCCATGGCAGCGGCGAACTCACGATGGGTCATCGCCCGATCAACAAGGGCGGTACGCACCTTGGACCAGACCTCGACCGGCACGGTGTCGCGGTTCGGGTTGCCCCGCCGAGCCGTCACAACGTCGAGCAGCCGGGCTGCGGTCTCGCCGCGTTGTCCGTGCACGCCGATCTCTTTCAGGAACCGTCGCTGGTCGTCGATTCCCGATATGTCCAGCGTGTAGCACGGGCGGTAGCCGTCCTTCGCGGTCGCCACTCGAACGCGACCCGAGATGCCGAACCGCAGCAGCAGCCGTGACAGCTCGTCCACGAGGCGGCGACTGGTGGACGCGTAGTAGATCCGTCCGCCGGATCCCTTCCTGTTGACCGTGACCGAGCCATCCGTCGCCCAGATGTGCCGCAGGAACAGGACGATCTGCTTCTTCGGCAGATTCATGACCTCGGACGGGACGAACTTCTCGTGGCTTCGCAAGCCGAAGAGGCCGAGCTGGTCAAGCCACGCGGCGATCGGATTGCGACGACCATGCGTCAGCCGGTAGGGCGCGGGCAGGCGCATTGTCGTGCACCGTGCCGCCGGGTAGTCGTCACGGACGGCTGTGACGCCGAAGACTCGCGCGGCGTTCCCCACTGCCTCCAGGTTTGCCTGATCCACGCTGGCGTAGCGGAGTGGCTGGTTTCGCACGAACGACCCGTCGCCGATCAGGTGTGCCAGCAGGGTGACGTGGGAGTCGGTCCACGACGTCCGCGTCTCCAGAGGTGCGGGAACGTGCCGCGGCACGGCAACCCGGGAACCTGGCTGCAGCTCACCGATGGGGCGCCAGCCGTCGTAGGTCAGGAATGGATGTGTGCTCGTGGCTCGCACGCGCTTCCCCGACGCCAGCGTCACGGTGAACACCTCGCGGGTGCCGGTTGAGAACACGTGCGTCATCGTCTGCGCCCGGTAACGCAGGGAGTCATCGAGCGACCAGACAGGAATGTCGCGCGCCCCGCTGGCGAAGAGCTCACCGATCGTGACCTCGGCCCCCGTGTCCGCGCGCATGATCCGCGTTGATGCGGGAAGGCATCCCGACTCGCGAAGGTCGGACATCATCGGCTTCTTGTCGGTGCGCTGCTCGGGACCACGGTTCAGCTGCGAGATCGCGATGACCGGGACCTCGAGCTCCTTGGCGAGCAGCTTGAGCGCGCGCGAGAACTCCGACACCTCCTGCTGCCGGCTCTCGACCCTCTTGCCGCTCTGCATGAGCTGGAGGTAGTCGATGATGACGAGCTTGAGGTCGTGGCGCTGCTTGAGGCGCCGGCACTTGGCCCGGATCTCCATCATCGACATGTTCGGCGAGTCGTCGATGAACAGCGGTGCGTTGGAGACCTCGCCCATCCTCCGCGCAAGCTTGGTCCAGTCGTCATCGGTGAGCTTGCCGGTGCGCATGTGATGCAGGGGCACCCGGGCCTCGGCGGACAACAGCCGCATCGTGATCTCGTTGCGGCTCATCTCGAGCGAGAACACGCAGGTCGCCATGTTGTTCTTGATGGCCGCCGCCCGCGCAACGTCCAGTCCAAGGGTCGACTTGCCAACGGCCGGTCTCGCCGCGACGACGATCATCTGCCCTGGGTGCAACCCGTTCGTCAGCTCGTCGAGGTCGGCGAAGCCGGTCGGGACCCCGACCATCTCGCCACCGCGGGACCCGATCGCCTCGATCTCGTCGAGCGCACCCTCCATGATCTCCGACAGCGGGAGATAGTCCTCCGACGTGCGCTTGTCGGTGACCGCGTAGACCTCGGCCTGGGCCGCGTCGACGATGTCGTCCGCGTCGCCGTCGCCGCTGTAACCCAGCTGGACGATCTTCGTGCCCGCCTCGATCAGGCGACGCAGGATCGCGGTCTCCCGCACGATGCGGGCGTAGTAGCCGGCGTTCGCCGCGGTCGGAACGGACTGCAGCAGCGTGTGGATGTACGGCGCGCCGCCGACCCGCCCCATCTCGCCCCGCTTCTGCAGCTCGGCCGAGACAGTGACCGCGTCGGCCGGCTCACCGCGGCCGTAGAGGTCGAGTACCGCCTCGTAGACCAGCTCGTGGGCGGGCCGGTAGAAGTCGTGCCCGCGCACGACCTCGACGACGTCGGCGATCGCGTCCTTCGACAGCAGCATGCCGCCGAGCACCGACTGCTCCGCGGCCAGGTCCTGCGGCGGGGTGCGCATGAGGGCGCCGGCCGACGACGTGCCGGGCATCTCGACGATGCTCACGAATCCCGCCCCTTCCATCCCCGCGCGGTGGCTCCGGCTTGGGTGCCACCCATTCGTCTCGCAGGGGTTGGACACAAACCCTCTGACGGGACGCGTGGACGCTAGAGGTGATTGCACCAACGACCAACTCAGGCCTGTGCAGACCGCGGTGGAACACCTGTGGACGACGACGCCCTGCCTGTGCATCGGTTGTGGACCGGGCTGGGGACGGCCGTGGCCGATGCGGCCCTGCCTGACATCTGGGGTGCGGTGTTCCCGTCCACCGCCTGTGGACCCGAGAAAGTCGAGGGCCGTCAGCCCCTCTGTCTACGATGTGGACGGTGCGACCATCATCCGGACGAGGCCGGCTGCTGCGTCACCCGCACGACCGCGAGATCCTCAGCCTGGCCGTCCCGGCCTTCGGCGCGCTCGTCGCCGAGCCGTTGTTCCTGCTGACCGACTCGGCCATCGTCGGGCACCTCGGCACGCCGCAGCTGGCGGGGCTGGGCGTGGCCGGCTCGCTGCTCGCGACGGCCGTCTCGCTGTGCGTCTTCCTGGCGTACGGCACGACGGCGGCCGTGGCGCGTCGGGTCGGGGCAGGCGACCTGCGGATGGCGATCACCCAGGGCGTGGACGGGCTGTGGCTGGCGACGGCGATCGGCGCCGCGCTGGCGATCGCCGGCCTGGTCGCCGCCGAGCCCCTGGTGGCCGGCTTCGACCCGTCCCCCGAGACGGCGCGGCACGCCCTGACCTACCTACGTGTCTCGCTCGCGGGGATCCCCTCGATGCTCGTTGTGTTCGCGGCCACCGGTGTCCTGCGGGGGCTGCAGGACACGAGGACCCCGCTCGTGGTCGCCGCGGTCGGGGCAGTGGCGAACGTGGTCCTCAACCTGGCGCTGGTGTACGGCGCCGGGCTCGGCATCGCGGGCTCAGCGCTCGGGACAGTGATCGCGCAGACCGGCATGGCCGCCGCGTTCGTCGCGGTCGTGGTCCGCGGCGCCCGGGAGCATGCCGCGCCGCTGCGGCCGGACCTGCCCGGCATCCGCGCAGCCGCCAGCTCCGGCGTACCCCTTCTCGTCCGCACCGCGACCCTGCGGGCCGCGCTGCTGGTCATGACGTACGTCGCTACCGCGGCCGGCACGGTGGCCGTTGCCGCCCACCAGGTTGCGTTCACGATCTGGACGTTCCTGGCTCTGGCGCTGGACGCCGTCGCGATCGCGGGTCAGGCCATCGTCGGCCGCTACCTGGGCGCCGGCGACGTGGCGGGTGCGCGTCAGGCGACCCGGCGGATGGTCGAGTGGGGCGTCGCCGCCGGGGTGCTGCTGGGCGTGCTCCTGGTCGGGCTGCGCCCGGCGTACGTCCCGCTGTTCACGCCCGACGCCGACGTACGCGCCCTGCTCGCGACGGTGATGGTGGTGGCGGCCGCCCTACAGCCCATCAGCGGGGTCGTGTTCGCGCTGGACGGCGTGCTCATCGGGGCGGGCGACGGGCGCTACCTGGCCTGGGCGGGTCTGGTGACCCTGGTCGTGTTCGTTCCGCTGGCCTGCCTGGTGCTCGTCGCAGATGCCGGGCTGGTCGCGTTGTGGTGGGCACTCGGCGGGTTCATGCTGGCGAGGCTGGTGACGCTGGTCATGCGGTGGCGCCGCGACGCCTGGCTGGTGACCGGTGCGGCGCTGCCCCGCCGGCGTTGACCAGTCATTCGCCGGTCGTGCCGTCGATGCACTCGCGCAGCAGGTCGGCGTGCCCGTTGTGCCGGGCGTACTCCTCGATCATGTGCAGCACGAGCGCGCGCACGTCGACAGTCTCCTCGGTGCCGTCCCGGCGCCGGACCACGAACGTGTCGTCGAAGTCGTGCCCGGCCTGGATGGCGCGCGCCGCCTCCACCTCGGCGGCGTACACCGCGAAGTCGGCCCCGGCGTCGGCCGAGTCGACCTCGTCAAAGTCGCCGTCCGGGCTCGCGTCGGTCCAGTGGAGCGCCTCGATAGGCTCGCCCGCGACGCGGCGGCGGAACCACACCCGCTCGACGTCGGCCATGTGCCGGACCAGCCCGAGCAGGGACAGCGAGGACGGCTTGACCGCGCGAGTCTTGAGCTGGTCGGCCGTGAGGCCGGCGCACTTCCACAGCAGGGTCGCCCGGTGGTACTCGAGCAGGCCCTCGGCGGCGGTCCGCTCGTCGGCCACGTTGGGGCTGGTCGGACGATCGACGGCGGGCGCGGTCCAGGTCATGGGCCGGGAGCCTACGGTGCCGATTCCGCCATGATCGGAGTCGGTGGGAGCCAGCGGGGAGGTCAGCCTTCGGGGACGACCTCGACCGACACCTTCGCGGCCACCTCGGGGTGCAGCTGCACCGTCACCTGGTGGGCGCCGACGGTCTTGATCGGCTGGCCGACCTCGACGCGGCGCTTGTCGACCTGCGGGCCGCCCGCCTTGCCGACGGCGGCGACGATGTCGGCCACCGTGACAGCCCCGAAGAGCCGGCCCCCGGCGCCGGCACGCACCGGCAGCCGCACGGACAGGCGTTCGAGCTGGCCCCTGATGTCCTGGGCGTGACCGAGGTCGCGCACCTCACGGACCTCACGGCCGCGCTTGATCGAGCTGACCTGCTTCTCGCCGCCCCGCGTCCAGCGAATCGCGGCGCCGCGCGGCACGAGGTAGTTGCGGCCGTAGCCGTCCTTGACCTCGACGACGTCGCCCGGGCCGCCGAGGCCGGCGACCTCCTGGGTGAGGATGAGCTTCATCGTCCGGGCTCCCCTCAGCGCGCGGTGCTGGTGTAGGGCAGCAGCGCCATCTCGCGGCTGTTCTTCACGGCCGTCGCGACGTCACGCTGGTGCTGGGTGCAGTTCCCGGTCACCCGGCGGGCGCGGATCTTGCCGCGGTCCGAGATGAACTTGCGCAGCAGCGCGGTGTCCTTGTAGTCGATGTAGGTGACCCCCTCCTTCTCGAG
>JBOGDX010000005.1:0-18836 GCA_050743225.1 Actinomycetes bacterium
CAGTCCGGCCCTGCCGGGCGACGCTCGACTCTAGACACGCGGTCCACTCCTGCCGAACACCCCGTCCTGCGGTATCCAACCCGCGAATATCAGTCTGACCGCGCGTCGCCAACGACACGCTCACCACCGATCATCGACAAGCCAACGAGGCGCCCGATCGGAGCAATCCGGACGGGCGCCTCACCCTGCCGCTTGACAGGAAGCGACTACATATCAGTTGCAACGGTCTCCCAGCCAACCGCGTGGCGGCAATGACAAGTCCGGGCTCCCCCGGGTGGGCCATGCAACCGCCGCCGCCCGCACCTCAAGCGGTTCGAACGATGCGATCCGTCTTGTTCGGCGACTGCACTGATCTGGGGCCCGCCGCGAACTTGCTGTACCTGAGCCCGGACGTCGATGACACCCTAGACATTCGCACGGCACGGTGGGACGCTGAGGAATCCGTCGTCAACGGGCATTGACGGTTCGCCTCGGGGGAGGAAGCGATGAGCGAAGTAGCGCTCCGTGCTTCCACACCAGCGCCCCGCCGGCCGATGCCTCTTATGAGCGGTCTTGGCTAGTGGCTCGACCGCCGGGGACTCGGAAGCCACCGGGAGGCACCGTCCTCACGATGGACGGGGTCGCTGTCGCGGTGCGCGAGGCGCTGTGCGGCCCGAACCACGGGGGCCAGCCCGAGGTCGTCTGGAGCGACGGTGGAGCCCAAGTCCTGCTCCACGTCGGCAGGCTCCAGGTACGCACGGCGAAAGACACGCTCGTGGTCGCGGTGGACACCGAGACCGCGGAGTTCGGTGTCGCCCCTCTGATGGTCCGGTTCGTGTTCGGCAGCGAAGGTGGGCCGGCTTCGCTGGTCGCCGCCACTGACGCCCACGCCCTCGGCCATCCGCAGGTCGTCGCCCGATGGGGTGAGCTCTTTCGCGACGTTGTCTGGGCGGGCTTCGCGCGACTTGTCGAGGTCACGGGCGGGGGGAACCCACCGATCCGGCTCCACGTCGACAAGGACCGACTGGAGATCGGCTTTGACAAGCCCTTCTCGGTTCTCGACCTCGCTCACACGCACGTTCAGGACCGCGTGGCACGCGGGCTGCGTCCCGCGGTCGCGGTCTTCGACAACCAGGGCAGGGCCGGGGCTGTGGAATGAGCCTCGACCTCGGCCTTCCCCGCGAGCTGGACGCGCTGGCACGAGCTGCGGGACTGGTCGACGGGTCGGGTCAGCTGGATCCCGACTGGCTGGCTGAGCCCTTGACGCGACTCAGGGCGGCGCTGCACAGTCCCGCGCAACGCGCCGGACTGGGCGAGTTCCTCGACCTGGCACTGCCTCCGACGCCCCGACCGGGTCGGTCGGCCGGTGAGAAGTGGCATCCTCTTCTCGGCGAGCTCGAGCAGGGTAACCTGTACCTCACCCTCAATGAGACACCGGCCGGGCTAGTGCTCGGCCTGGCCGGCGACTTCCATACGGCGGACGGCGCCGCGGTCGTGGCGTCCTTGCGGTTGCAGGCCGACCTGGTGCTGGCCGGGTCTGACCTTGAGCTCCTTACCGGGACGTCGGAGCACCCCATCATGGCGGAGCTTCGCGTGGAGACCAATTGGGTGTTCGCCCCACCGGCGCAGCCGGTGGGCCTGCGGGCCTTGCTCGTGCGATTCTCCGTGGTCCCCGACCCCGAAGACCCCCAGGAGTCACTCCAGGTCGTCCTCGAGGGACTCAGCCTCGGTGGTGAGACGCCGACCGACACCGTGATGGACGTCGCCGAGCTGGGCGTCCAGGCCCCTGACCTGCTGGTTGGCCTGTTGCAGATCGTTCTCGCCGAGGCTAGCGGCGACGCCGCCATCAGCCGGCTTGCTGACCATTTCCTGGCGCTTTTCGGCCTGGCCGACTCCGACGCCATTCCCGCCTTTCCCTTCGCCGGTCTCGTTGACCCCGGCACGGTGCAGCACTGGCTGACCGAGGTATCGGGCCTCAGCGGCGTCGCTGCCACGGCGGGACCATGGATGGAGCACCTCGCCGGCCTCTTCGGCACCGACGTGACCGCGCTCGGCGCGGGCACGGCCGACTCGCCGTGGCGGACCACGGTCGTCCAGTTCACCGGTGGCGAGGTTTTCGTGACCCTGGCGGTCGTCGCGGGTCACCTCCGGCTCGGGGCTGGTGTCACGATGGGTGGCTCGCTCGGGGCCGGTGACCCGGAGCTCCGGCTCGTCGCCGACGCCGCCCTGGTCGACGTACCCCTCGCAGGCGCAGGTTCTCCGGTGCCACTTCCCCGTGCGGCTGTGCTGGTCACGGCGACCGGGAGCGGCGGTGCCGCCCTCGTGGAGGCCTCACAAGTGAAGCTGGGCTCGGTCGAGGCCGGATTCGCCTGGGACGGGTCAGCACTCGCTCCCACGCTGGTGCTCCTGAACAGCGAGCTCGACGGGGTGCCGTACGAGCGCCTCGACCTCACGAACGTGGACAGTGTCGAGGCCACGGCAACCAATATTGTCGTTACCCGGATCACCCAGGCGCTCGGGTCCGGCGCCGGCCGCCGCCTGGCCGCCCTGGTGGGTCTGGTGCCACCTGAGGACCCGGCGCAGCCCGGCACCAACCTCCCCGGTTGGACCCACCAGCTCGACCTCGGCCGGTTCGTGGTCGACCCCTCCGGCGCGATCGGCGCCTACCACCGCGGCGTGCTGAGCGATGGCGACAGCTGGCGCCACCTCCTGCGCGAGATCGGCGAGCTCCTCGGCCTGGGGGGCGTGAGCGCCGCGGCGGGAACCGAGGCGGACCCCTGGACCATCGTCATCGACACCCAGGGCGGCGCCCGACTGCAGGTGGCCGCCTGGCACCAGACGGCACCGGGCGACGCGACCGTCGTCCAGCTGCGGCTGGGGCTGCGCGTCGTCGCCGAGTCCGGAGATGCCGAGCTGGCCCTGGTCGGGGAGGTACTGACCTTCGACCTCCCGGCTTCCGGGCCGGCCAGCGTGTCCTTCCTCGGGACCCAGCAGCTGCGCCTGCGTATGCAGCCCGCCCTCGAGGCAGACGTTGGGGCGGTCTCGCTGAGCCTCGACGCACTCACGGCAGCTCTGGGCTGGGCTCCCGGGCAACCGCTCCGATGGCAGGTCCGGGCCGACACTCTGCACCTCTCGGTCGACGGCGACGACGTGAACGTGAGCGCGCTGCACCTGCCGCCCGACGTGTCCCTCGACCTCGCCGACCTTCCCGAGTCCGCCGCCCAGCTGGGGCTGGACGTCGCCGAGCTGGTCGACGTTGTCCGGCTGGTCGTGGTCCTGCTGGCCGAGCAGGCGGGTCCCGAGACCGAGCTCGCCGCCGCCCTGCTCGGGCTCCACCGGCACCTGCCCGGCGTCGGCCAGGACATCCCGCTGCTCATCGACCCCGCCGACCCCGGCCTGGTCCTCCGCGACCCGCTGGGCGCGGTCCGGGCCTGGCTTCGCCGTCTCGTCGGGCATGTGGACGCCGAGGGACACGCAGCGTTCACGGCCCTGCTGCGCACCGTCGGGACGTTGGGGTCCGACCTGCTGGCCGAGATCACCGGCGACCTCGCCGACCGCGGTGACGAGCAGGTCGCCGAGGCCCGGCTGGCACTCGCCGGCCTCCTGGACGGCGCCGGCACGTTCGAGGACCCCTGGCGGGCACCCTGGCCGGGCGCCGACACCTCACCACGCACGGGCAGCACCGTCGGCCCCGACCTCGAGGTGTGGCTGGAGCCCGAGGGACCACCCCTCGGATGGCTCGGCGGCGTGAGCGCCCGGGCCGCCAAGGTCGCGGGTCCCGAGGACCTCGCGCTGCTCCTGCGCGAGGTCGGGCAGTACGACGCCGAGCTGCGCTCGCTGCTGCGCGGCGTCAGCCTCGCCGAGCTCGTCGAACGGCTCGTCTTCCTCGACACCTACCTCGGCTCCGGCGACGGAGTGGTGCCCCGGGACTCCCAGGCACCCGACATCTTCGGATGGGCTCACGCCACCGAGGTGGATGCGGCTCATCACCTGCTGCCGACACACCCGGACGTGGTCGCCGAGGTGCTGGCTTGGGTCGAGCAGCTGCGCCAGGGGGGCCCTCGGACGGTGCTGCTGCTCGGGCCCGACTTCGCCGACCGCACGAGCTGGGACCCACTGCTGACCTCGCCCTCCCGGCAAGGCACCACGGATCCCGGCGCCCACTTCGACCTGCGGCGTCCTGGCATCGACCCCCGGACGATCTCGCTGGCCGACGTGACCGCGGTCGCCGACTACTACACCGCGCACCTCGCTGCCGGCGACATCGACTTCGGGGCGGCCCAACTGGCACACGTGGCCGACCGGCTCGCCGTCCTGCACCCCGGTCCGATTGTCGTCGTGGCCCACTCGACGGCAGGCCTGGTCGCGAGGAAGTTCGCGGCCGAGCACCCCAGCCGGGCCGCCGGTCTGGTCACGATCGGCACGCCGCACCTCGGCGCACCACTGCCGTTCCTCCGCGACGTCGACCTCGGAGACGCCATCCGGGTGGCAGCTGTGCTCACGCCGGACCTCCCTCCGTCACCACTGCGGGACGCCCTGACCCATCTACACCGGGCGCTCGAGGGCTACCGGCCGGCCCCGGGGCCAGGTGCTCTGGACGTCGCCGACCCCTACCCCGAGGCCGCCTTCAGCCAACCCAGCCCCTTCGACCTCGGCGACGTGCCGGTGGTCATAATCTCCGGGGTCCTCAGCGAGGACCTCCTCCCCGCCCTCGCGACGGCACTGGGGACCCACGCCGGCGCGCTGGCCGGCCAGACCCGGGCCGCAGCCACCCATTTGTCCTACGGGATGGCCATGCCGGTGCCCCTCGACAACGCCCCGGGGGCGCCCTCGGCCGCCGCCCGTGTGCGCTACGGTCTCGGCCAGGTCGCTCTGGACCCGATGGCACCCACGGCGCCCCGCGCCCAGCACCTGCTTCGCGTCGAGCTAGACCTCGCCCGGGACGGAGGGTGGCTCCTCGGCGGCCCCGGCGCGCTGGCCCTCGATGGGAGGCTGCGGAGCCTGCAGCTCGCGGTCACCGCAACGGCGTCGACCTCCGGGCCACCCGGGGTCGCTGCGGTGCTGGACGCGCGGCTCGACCAGGCGGCATGGCGCGGCACCACCGCCGCCACGACCGGCCTGGCCGACCCCCGGGCCACACCCCTGGTCGGCGCGGGCTTCGCCCAAGCCCTGACCGGAAGCCCCGGGTCGGAGAACCCCGACAACGCCGCCACGGTGTTCGCCGACACCCTGGCCGCCGTCGGCCTGGTCGCCACCGACGCGGCAGGCACCACGAGCCTCTCGGCAGACGCCTTCGCGGCCCTCCGAGCCGACCCGGTCGGGTGGCTGAGGTCCAGGATCCCGGCGGCTCTCGCGCGACCGGCTGGGTGGGCCGGGCTCGTGGCCGAGGGGAACGACGGTGGGTGGCACCACCGGCCGCCCGGGTCGCCGTACGGCCTCTTCGTACGGCGCGATGGCGACGCCTGGCGCACTGGGATCGAAACCACCACGGACCTCGCGGCGCCGGTCTGGGTCGCCGCCGACATCGACATCGAGCTGCCCACGTTCGTACCCACGGCGGAGCTCGCGGCCCATCTCGGGATGGCCGTGCTGCGATACCGGACCGACACCGGGACGGTGCTCCTGGACGTCGAACCCTTCGTCCACGACGTCCGCCTGCTGCCGACCCCCACGCCCGCCGAGCTGTCGGTCCATCTCGCCGAGGCGCTCCCGGACACCCTCGCGACGGGAGTCCTCGGGACAGTGCTGGGTCAATTCGCACCGAACCTGAGAATGTCGGCCCTCAGCGAGCTGCTGCACGAACCCGGACGGTTCCTCGCCACCGCGCTGAGCGGCGCCGGAGGAGGGCTGGACCTGACGGCGATCTCGGGGCTGCTGGGGACGCTCAACGCGGCACTCGGACTGCCCTCCGGACCCGGTCTCCAGCTGCCCGGTGACGTCTCGTTGTCCGCAGGCGCCGGTACGACGCCCGAGTCCGTGGCGGTGGAGCTGTCCACCGCCGCGCCCATCGGAGGGGTTCTCGACCTGGCTCTCGCCGTCGAGATCGACACCGGGCTGCATCCCGCTGCCGCAGGCAGTCTGACCTTGGACACCGCGCTGGCCGGCTCC
This sequence comes from Actinomycetes bacterium, assembly GCA_050743225.1. Taxonomy (GTDB): domain Bacteria; phylum Actinomycetota; class Actinomycetes; order JACCUZ01; family JACCUZ01; genus JBOGDX01. The sequence continues at coordinate 6,088 of JBOGDX010000005.1, forward strand.
TGGCCCCGCGTGGCTGTCACCTTCGGCGCCACCGGCTCCGGGCTCAGCCTCGTGGTCACTCCGCAGGGGGGACCGGCCATCACGATCCTGCCCACGTTCAGCGGCCTGGGCGACCTGCGGGGGGCGGCGGCCGCACTGCTGCCGCAGGTGCTCGATCGAGCGCTCGCCGAGGCCGCCACCCCGCACGCGCCGTGGCTGAACCAGGTGCTCGCGGCAGCCGGTCACCTCGACCTCCACGACCCCGCCGGCGGATTCGCGGCCCACACCGCGGGGTTCCAGGCCATGCTCAGAGGCTCCTGGTTCGACGACGTCACGCCGACCGAGCGGCTGGGCTTCGCACAGGCGGCGGTCGACCTGCTCACGCTCGTCCCGGCCCTTCCGGGCACTCTCGACACACCAGGAGCCGGCCTGGTCAGGTGGAGCCTCGGCCTACCCGCCGACCAAGGCGACCTCCAGGTGTCGGCGGGCTGGGGACTGGACGGCCCAACGGCAGCCCTCGGCATCTCGGACCTGCGTCCCGGCGATAATCCCGGCCTGCTGTCGGCCACCGTCCAGGTGGGTGCGGGCGGGCTCGGCCTGGCCCTGTCGTCGGGAGTCGACCTGTCGGGGATCGGCGTGACCACCACGCCCCGCTTCGTCCTCGATCTCGACCCCGGCGGCGCACTGCGTGCGCGGCTGCTCCCGCTGGCGTCGACCACGTCTGACGGACCGCTCGTCGTCGCCCTGACCCCCGAACTCACGCTCACGGCGGGTCCAGAGACGGCACAGACGCTCATCGAGAGTTGGGCGGTGCCCCTGGCCGCCCAGGTGGCCCTCACCGCGGCCGACCCCGTCCTCACCCACGCCTTGTGGACGGGCGGCCCCACCCTGTCCCAGGCGCTGACGGACGCGGGCGTCCTGGCCAGCGGGAACCTTGCCCAACCCTTGCCGAGCGCATTCACGATGCTGGCCGGCTTCGCGGCGTCGGCCGCCGACGCCCTCGACGTTGCCCTCGGCGACGTCAACGTCAGCCTGGCAAGTGACGCCGGACGTCTCGGGCTCCAGGTCACCGGCCACCAGGCGATCCCCGTCGGAGATCTCGAGCTGGACGTGCTGTTCGAGGCACCCGGCCGCTGGGGCGGCAACGCCGCGGACGGGCTGCAGGTCTTCCTGCTCGACACGAGCTCGAGCAGCGTCGCGCTCGACTTCGGGATCCAGCTGCGGGGCGTGGGCGTGGGCCTGGCCCGGTCCGACGGCACTCCCCTGGTCTCCGAGTCGATCGTGCGGCTGGGCAGCGTCCGCGCGTACCTCTTCGTCGACCTGGAGACGGGCACCGGGGAGCTGGTCGCTGCCCATGGCGGCGCGGGCGTCCAGCTGGGCGGGTTCGGCCTGCCGCTAGCGGCCGCGCTCGGGGGCAGCGGTGGCTCCAACCCGGTCGCCTCGAACCTGTTGTCGTCGGGCGGGGCAGGCAGCGCCGCGGGCGACTCTCAATCAGTCAACCCGGCCGCCGACATCGACGCCTGGTTCTGGGACGACGGCGGCGAGACCAGCACGCTGCGGGTCCTGGTCGGCGGCCAGGAAGGACTGTTGTGGATCCCGATCCACAACGGCTTCGGGCCAATCTTCATCGACGAGGTCGGCGTCGGCGTCAGCAGCACGCGGCTCACCCTCGCGATCGACGGCGGAGTGAGCATCGCAGGACTGTCGGCCCAGGTGGACGGGCTGTCCGTAGCCGTGCCCTACGCCACCGTCGGCGACCCCAGCACCTGGGTACTGGACCTGAAGGGGCTTGCGATCGGCTACAGCGGCCCCGCCATCTCGATCGCGGGCGGGCTGGTGAAGTTCGACGGGCCGCCGATCGAGTACGACGGAATGCTGCTGGTCAAGGTCGGCAACATCGGCGCCATCGTGATCGGTTCGTACGCCGTGGTCGGTTCCGGCTCGGACGAGTACACCTCGCTGGCGATCTTCGGCGGAGTGTTCGTGCCGATCGGCATCCCGCCCATCATCAACCTGACCGGCGTCGCCTTGGGTCTCGGCTACAACCGGCGGCTCGTCGTACCCGAAGATCTCAACGAGATCCCGGGCTTCATGCTCGTCAGGGCGCTCGACCGCCCCGAGGCCCTCGCCCAGAACCCGATGCAGGCGCTCTACGCGTTCCGCGACCAGGTACCGCCCGCTCGTGGCGCGCTCTGGTTCGCCGCCGGACTTCGGGGCACGTCCTTCGAGCTCGTGAACATCACGGCTGTGGTGTACGTCGCATTTAACAACGGTGCCGAGGTCGGGCTCCTGGGCGTGGCGCGGATGGCCCTGCCCGCCGACGATGCCGCGGTCGTGAGTGTCGAGCTGGCCCTCAAGGCCCGTTTCTCCGGCGCCGAAGGTCTCTTCTCGGTGCAGGCCCAGCTGACCGACAACTCCTGGCTCATCAGCCGAAACTGCCGCCTCACCGGAGGCTTCGCCTTCTTCACCTGGTTCCGTGAGTCGCAGTTCCTGCTGACCCTCGGCGGCTACCACCCGTCGTTCGTGCCGAGGCCGGAGTACCCCGTGGTGCCCCGGGTCGGGTTCCAGTGGACGTTCCTCGGCGTCGTGCACATCAAGGGCGAGTCGTACTTCGCCCTGACGACGTCGGCGATCATGACCGGCACGAGGGTCGAGGCGACGTACGGTCCCGACTGGTTGCAGCTGTGGTTCACGGCGTACGCCGACATCCTGGTCACCCGCGACCCGTTCCACTACGAGGTCGACATCGGCATCAGCGTAGGCGCCAGGTTCCGGTTCCGGGTCTGCTTCTTCGCGTGTGTCACCCTCAGCTTCAACGTCTCCGTGGGCGCCACACTGCGCCTCGCCGGTCCCCCGTTCCACGGCCAGGTCCGGGCCGACCTCGGACCTGTGTCGGTGACTGTTCCGTTCGGCGACAACGCCCTGCCCAGACCACCGCCGAAGCACTGGGACGAGTTCGTCGCCCAGTACGTGAAGGCCGGCGACCTCAACGCCGGCAGCGTGCAGGCGCAGGTCGAGGCCGGGCTGTTGCCCGTCGAGCCGGCCGGCGGCCCCGTAGCCCCCGGCACCCAGGCCCAGCCCTGGCGACTGTCGGCCGAGTGGACGCTGCGCACGGAGTCGAAGATGGCCGCTCGCGGCGTCGCGGTCCAGCTCGACGATCCCATCGGCGAGGACCAGCTCGGCACGGTGGTGTTCGGCCGCGTCGACAAGCTGGCGGGCGTCTACGACTTCGACCTCGCGCCGATGTACCTCCCGCACCAGGACCTCGGCATCGTGCACCGAATCGTCCTGTCCCGCCGGCCCGAGGGCGGTGGCGCCTACGTGTCGATGGTGCCCGACAGCCAGCCGCAACCGGCCGACGGCACCCTGGTCCTCCGGGCCTCGCAGTTTCGCGTGACGCCGCTGATCGCCCAGGTCTCGGAGGCGACCTACCACTACTTCCCCGAACTCAAGCCGCCGGCGGCGGCCAACACCCTGCCCATCCTCTCTGGGATCAAGCTCGAGGGCCTCGCCCGGTTGCACCACCAGAGCGCGACCGTCCCCATCGGCACCCTGGTCGACGCCGGGAACTTCCGCCCGCTCCCCTTCGCCACCCGCGACCCGGCGTTCGTTTCCCACGTCCTCGACCTCGGCGCCGCCTGGGCACAGGTCCGCGACGTGGCCGACGGCCTCGCCAGCCAGAAGATCGTCGAGGGTGCGGTGGGCATTCTCGGCATCGACGAGACGTTCGCGGAGCTGCGGGCGGAGGGCCGACTGCGCCCGGGAGGCTACGGACCGGTCGCGCTCGACGCCCTCGCCCACCGCCGGTCGGCGCCCCCGGTGCTGTCGGCCCTGAGCGAGGGCTACACCCTGGAGGACGCAGGCATCGGCGTCGCCCCGCCCCCGCTGCGGGTCGGCGAGGTGCCCGGGGTTGAGCTCGAATCCCCGCGGCTGCGAACCGTGGTACAGCGTCCGCTCGTACCAGCCGGCGCCGTCCCGGCCGCGCGCACCGCACCGCCCCAGCAGAGAAGCAGGCGCATGCCGCCGGTGGTCAATGTCCGCGACGAGCTAGTGACGTCGTGGGCGACCAGCGGCCTGACCCTGGTGCGCCGCCCAGTCGGCGAACCTGCCCAGCCCACCCGCACGGCGAGGTCGGCCCGTTCGCTACACGCCAGTGCCCTGGGCGCTCCGACCGGCCGCGGGGCCGCAGCCAGGCTCGACCAGCTCACGCAGGCCGCACGCAAGGGCGTCGAGCTGAGGGCGGGGGTCACCCACATCTGGGAGCTGCCGGCCGGTCACCGCTGGGAACTGGTGCTGCGTGGGGACTGCGCGGTCCGCGTCACCGAGCTCAGCAGTTCCGGGACCGCCCTCGGCGATGCCGAGTACCCCGCGCAGATCTTCGCCCGGGACGGCGAGCACCGCGTCACCCTCCGCGAGGACGTCGACATGGTGGCCGTCAGCGCGCTCGGCCGACAGGACGGCGGACTGGACAGCGACCACGACACGACACCGAGCGCCGGTCGCGCGGCCGTCTCCGGGTCGGCCACCTGCGGCACCCGCCTGGTCCTCGGCTGGGAGACCGCCGGCCAGGCCGTCCAGGTCGGCCCGACGACGCTCCTGACGCGCGGCTCCGTGCTGCGGCTGGGCGCACCGAACGGGGTGACGGCGCGGGCCCACCGGGTCGCGTCCGGGATCGTGTCGATCGCGGCGGCGCTGACGGAGCAGCAGGTGGCCGGCACCGAGCTGCCGGGCACGGTGACCGTGGTCGGCGTACTGCTCGACAGCACCACCGACGCCGTTCCCGGACCTCAGGACGTGATGGTCCACGTGCAGGGAGGCACGGCCGCACCCACGCCCCTCCAGGTCGTCGCCGGCCGCCGCACCCTCTACCTCTACGACGTGCGGCCGCACAGCGCGGGCGACCCCTTGCTCGTTTCGGCGGGGGTAACGGGGAAAACGACGCTCGCCGGAGTGCTCGGCAGCACCGGCTCTGCCGCCGAGTGGGCCGCCGCGTTCGCCGGGTCGACCTTGACCGAGCTGGTGCCTCCCGAGCAGCTGACGCCGGACGGCTCACTGGTCGTGCGCCTGGAGACGAGGAGGGACCGGGATGGCTGATCCCAAAGTCGGGGAGATGGTCCTCTACGACTACGTCCAACCGCCCCTGCTGGCCGGGGACTACCGGATCGGTGTGCGCACCGACGTCTCGGTACCCGGGACCGCCACTCCCCTGCCCGGACAGGACTTCTTCTTCGAGGTCGCCGGGCCGCGGTTCGCCCTGGCACCCAACGAGGTCGCCGGCGTCTTCCCGCCCCGCAACGGGCACGGACCCTTCGACTCGGCACTCCCGCACGTTGCGCTCGGACGGCGCACGCTGCCCTGGGAACGACCCCTCGGTGACGCCTACGCCGTGACGGGCGACGAGACGCCGTACCCGTTCCTGGCGCTGGTGCTGCTCGAGCAGTCCGAGTGCACGATCGTGCGCAACCAGCCGCTCACCGAGGTGGTGCCAGGCGCGGTGTTCCAGAGAATGGGGAGTCCCTCAGGCATTCGATGCGACGCGGTGGAGGCCGACGCCCAGCTGCTGCGCGACATCCTGCCGATGCCGGACGAGCTGCGCCTGCTCACGCACGTCCGTCAGGTCAACGTCGACGACCGGGAGCTGTCCGCGGGCGACTCGGACGGCTACTTCGCCGTGGTGATGGGCAACCGCATCCCACGGGACGGCGCGTCGTACGTCGCGTGCCTGGTGTCGGTCGAGGAGCGGATCGACCTGCTCCCGTCGACCGACACCGGCAGCACAGGCGGCAACGTCTTCGACGACCTCGAGATCGCCACCGCGGCCGAGCCCGCCGAGCTGTCGCGCAGCGCCCTGGGCACCCAGGTCACCCCGGCCGCCGCCGAGGAGATGAGACTGGTCGCCAAGCCGTCACCGCAACGGCCCAGCACGAGCCGCACCGGCGGAATGGGCGGCGGAATGGCCGACGCCGTCGGCGCCGCCGGGGCCGGCGCGAACCTGGGAGTCGCCTCGTCGCCAGTCCTCGCCGAACGTCAGCGGTTCTCGGTGGGCGACATCATCCTGCACCCACCCGCGCGACTGGTGCTGCTGCACAGCTGGACGTTCACCTGCGAGGGCGACGGAACCTTCCGCCAGCTGATGCAGCGGCTCGACGTCGGCATGATCGGCGACGTCGACCCCGCCACGAAGCTGAAGGTCACCGACACGGGCCACATCAAGATCGACGTCATCGACCGGCTAGGCGCCCCCGAGGAGTCGTGGTTCCGCGGACCATTGGTCTCGCAGCCACTGACCCGGGATCCCTTGGGCCCCTACCACAGCGCCGACCAGGCCCGGCGGGTGGCGGCCGAGACGGGCGCGGAGAACATCTCCTACGCCAGCGCCTTCGAGGTCGGCAGACTGCTCGCCGCCGCGGACGCCCGGCTCGCCCAGGAGCTGATGCGGTGGCGGCGCGGCTCGTTCAGGGCCAGCGCCCGCGACTCCAGCGTCACCCTGCTCCGCCAGGCGTTGCACCTGACCGAGGTCCTCGACCCCCTCGACCCCGTGGCCTTGCGGTACTCGCTCGACGTGCTGACGAAGATCACCGACGGCCTCGTGGCTCCGGCCGACCCGCTGGGCATCGACGTGGCCATGGCAAGCCCGCTGCTCCAGCCCGAACGGGTGGCCAAGGCGTTCGACCTGGGATCGGTCGACGACGCCCGCGTGCTGCTGGGCGAGCAGCCCGGGCTGACCACGACCGTGACGGTCCCGACCTCCGAGCGGGTGCTGGCCACACTCGAGGACCTGCTGCGCGACACCGAGGGCATGGCCGGGCTGGCCGACGTACGCCAGCGCGCGATCGACGCTGTGCTCCAGTTCGGCGAACCGGAGAGGGAGGAACCACGGTGAGAGTCCCGACCACGACCAGCCGCGCCGTGCTGCACGAACGGCTCGTCCACCCCGCGCAGGAGGCGCCCCTCCAGCCCGAAGGCGACCTGCCGCCCTACATGGAGTCCTTCCTGGCCCATCTGCGGTGCCTGGTCGGAGTGCCGTTCGAGTACGTCGTCCCCGACGAGCGCATGCTGCCTCCCGAGTCGATCCGGTTCTTCTACCTCGACCGCTCCTGGGCGGACCGGCTCGTCGACGGCGCGGTCGCGGTGGGACAGATCGGCTCCCGGGAGGAGGCGCACTACCACGCGCGGGCCTCGGTCCTGGCCCAGCTGCTCGACCAGAGCGAGCGGATGGTCCGTCCGCTCCAGCGCGGCCGGGACTTCGTGGACGCCAAGCGCGACAGCGATGCCGTCTCCCAGGCGGCCGAGGTGGTCACGGGCTTCGTACTGCGCTCCAGCGCGGTCCGCGGCTGGCCCCACGTGGACGTGCGGGCCTACCGGAGGACCCTTCCCGAGCCCTTCGTCGCGGCCGACCCCCAGGTCTCCCAGCACCAGCTCAGGCTGCTGCGTCTGGAGGTGCTCTCACCGTCGGTGATGATCGCCCTCTTCGAGGGCGAGCCACGGATGGTGATCCTCGAGGAGCCGCACCACGGCGTCCAGTTCGGCGTGCGGCACCGGGGCTCCGGACTCGCAGTGCCGTTGCGCGACCCGACCGGCCAGCAGCTCTTGGTGGACAACGACCCAGTGCCCGTCGCCGTACCGACCCGGGGCCGGCGCCGCGACGTAGTGCGGGTCGCCGCGCTCCGCGACGCGCTGCAGGCGGCGCGCACGACGCACCCGCAGGCGATCAACCAGAGCGGCGCCGCGGCCCTGGCCATCAACGTCCTGGACCCCCCGTGGCGCCAGCACTTCGAAGGTACCGAGGACCACGCCGACACGGGTGAGCCGCGCGACCGGAGGTTCGTCGAGGTCGCCGACAACGTCCAACGGGCGGGCCTGCTGACCAGCATCAAGCTCGTCATGGGGGTGTCGTGAGATGCCGTTCGACGACCGCTTGATCGGCGCCGCCCTCGCCCACGGGCTGACCCCGGGGATCGTGGCGACCTGGGACCCCCGGCTGGCCCGGACACCACGCGTGCTCGTGCCGATCCAGCTCGACGTGCTAATGGTGCGAGAAGACGGCGGAACATGGGCCGACGTACGGATGTCGCCGCCGGCCGCTGGTGCTCCCGAGCAGGAGGCGCACGAGCACCTCGCGGCGCCGTTCGCCGAACGTGCGCCTCGAGCGAAGGGCGCCTACCTGCACTGGGCGTTGCCCGACGCGCTGACGCGCGGGAGCGGCACCGCCCACGGCGGGGACGTCTCCTTCCCGGTGGTCCCCGACCGCTGGCTGGTCACCCGGCTGTCCACGCCGAGCGCAGGGAGCCGCCGGGCCGTCACCTCCTGGGTGCTCGAGTCCGATCGCGAGGAACCGGTGGTGACGCCGCTGGACGCCTGGACGGAGCCCGCCGACCCTGACCGAACCGACGCCCTCGGTGAGCAACCGCTGACGGCACTGGGGCACGGAGACGCCGCCTGGTCGGCGTACTTCGACAACGTCGAGAACCGGCTCGGCTTCTACGACAACCTCGCGGCCGCGCAGGGACCCATCGCCTACCTGGTGTCCGGGTGGTACAGCCGCCACGTCGACGACCCCATCGGCGAAGGACTGTCCTCGCCGAGCAGCTTCTCGGCCCGCCTCGACGAACTCGAGTGGGAGATCGACCAGACCGCGATCCAGGCAGCCTTCACCTACGCCGACGACCGCATCCGCGCGGCCACCGAGATCGGCCTCGCCACTCGCGAGGCGACCTACCGCAAGACCACGACCGCCGACGGCGGCAAGTCGGTCGTCGCCGACGACGTCGTCAACGCCGACAAGACCGTGTTCCTCAAGGCCGGTTCACCACTGGCCGGCCGCTTCGCCGCACGGGCGGTGTCCTGGCCGGAACTGACGCTCTACCACGGGGCGGTCGTCGGTCTGGGCTGGCCAGGGCCGGGCATCGGCGTCGCTCCCGAGGGTCTCGTCGGCGGCGACGCGGGGGGTCCGCCACCCGCCGGGTCCGTCACGGTCACCATCGGCAACACGCTCGTCGAAGCCCTCGCTGCCCGCCTGGCCTGCAACCAGGGTGAGGGTGGCGACGCGCGGGTGCTCGAGGCCGTCCTGCTCGGCGGCACCGAGGAACTCGACCAGCCGGACGGGCCGGCCCGCATCGACGCGCTGCTGCACGCATCGGGCTTCACGGGCCTGCCGGGGGGCACCCGCACCGAGGACATCGTCCAGCACCCGTCGGTCCCACCGTCGTCAGTGGTCGCCGACCCCGACAAGACCGATCCCGGTGTGTTCAGCGGGCAGGGCGTCCCGCCCTCGCGGACCGACGTCATGACCGGAGTCCAGACGAGTGCGACCACGGCCGCCCTCAGCGCCATGACGAGCACCGAACGGCGATTCGCCGTCTCCCCTGCCCTCGCCCACGGGTCCATGGACGCGCTGATCCGCGCGGTCGCCGACGCGAAGCATGTGACGGTGTCGCCGCCGCGAGCCCCGAACGCGAACCCTCCGGCAGAGACGATCTCCACCGAGCGCGCGCTACCCCGGTTCTTCGTGCCCTCGGACCCGGTCTTCCTGCTGGAGAACGCCGGCCGGTCGTTCAAGCACGGCTTCGACCATCTGCACGCGGAGTCCGGCAAGCTGGTGTGCCGGCTCAGCGGCAGCCACGTCACCGGGCTCAGTCCGACACGGCTGACGCAGCTTGCTCTGGCGGGCCTCCGCGGCGAGGACCTGCTCCAGCGCGGGATCGACCATGGCGGCGTCCCTCCCGAGTGCGAGGATCTGCTCGCCGAGCTCGTCCTGCTCGACCCTGGGAGCGCGGAGACCGCAGCGACGGTCCGGGCGATGACCATCGCTCGGGTGGCCGGCGCCGAGAGCCCGGTCGCCCGAGAGGCCGCCGACACGATCGCCGACGCCGCAGAGGTCTTCGCCGTCGAGCAGGCCGCCTGGTGGATCACCAGGGACGACCGTCGCGACAGTGCCCCGCTGGTCGCGGCCTCAGGCTTTGCCGGAACCCTGCCGTCGCCGATCGCCGTGGCCCTGCCCGCGGCGCCCTGGGTGCCGTTGCACCTGGACTGGGAGGTGGAGTTGTTCGCGGCGCAGGACGCCGCCAGGTGGACGCTCGAGGAGGTCGACTTCGACGCCGACCCCTCGGCCCTGCCAGCTGCCGACTCGGTCCCGGTCCGCGTGCTGACGGGCAGGGCGCTGCTCACCGGCGGCGCGGCAAGGACCGCGGCGTCGACCATACGCCGTGTGCTCGAGCAGGCTCAGCAGTCGGGCGGGTCCACGGCGCTGCGGCCCGGCGTGACGCTGGCCTTCTACTCGGCAGCGGCAGAGGACATGGTGGCCCGGATCTCCTCGCTGCAGTCGGCGTACTCGCTGAAGCAGCGCGAGGCCCGCACCGCCGCGGCGGGCGGGGACGCGGCAGCGCGCGAGGCGGCCGCCGATGCGGACCTGGACCACATCGCCGACGAGCTCGAGAAGATGGACGTGCTGGTGGGTGCTATGGACCGATTCACCACCATGCTCCGTTCCGGATTCGTCGCCGACGGAACCGCGGCGCCGCACGACGACGAGGTTCCGGGCGACTTCTGGGCGTTCCGCGCGGGCTTCATGCGGGTCCGCCGCCTTCGTCTCGTGGACTGCTTCGGCCAGGCCCTGAACCTCCTGGGTTCCGGGCCCGAGCAACCCGCCACTCAGGAGATCCTGCGCTCCGAGCCGCTGACCGTGGCCGAGCGAACGGACCTGGTCGAGATGGCACCGCGGTTCACCGCCCCCTCCCGCCTGTGGCTGAGGTTCGTCTCGGCCGACGACGACGCGACCGATGCCAGCGACGCGGTCTCACCCGTCTGCGGCTTCGTGCTCCCCAACCACCTCGATGGCGACCTGCAGTTCTACGCCGCAGACGGGGCAGCCCTGGGAGTGGTCCGCTTCGACGCCGGCGCCGGCGTGGTGTGGGAGGAGTCGCCGGGCCACCCGGCCACCCTCGGCTCGGCGCCCACGGGCATCGTCGCCAACCGCCACCTGGCCGGGATCGCCCAGGGACTGCTCGACTGGGGCGCCGTCGACTCCACGCCTGACACCGAGGCCCTGGACACGGCGTTGTCCTCGCTCCTGCGGATCATCGACACGTCCCTGTGGTCGGTCGATCCTTTCGGGCACATCGGCGAGGAGCACCTCGCCCTCCTCGTCGGGCACCCGCTCGCCGTCATGCGAGGGCTCGTTCGTGTGGAGGTGGCCGAACGGGTGGATCCCGGACTTGTGCAGGGCATGCGGGTCCCCGTTCGCCTCGGGGCGCTGAGCCACTGGCAGGACGGCCTGCTGGCCTACTTCGTCGGCGACGAGTACCGCGTGGTGCGTATCCCCGATCCCGCCGTCGCCGACTTCGCCCGGCCAATCGGCCCGCACACCGGCTTCAACGGCCCGGCCAGCGCAACGTCCGATTACTACAACGGGTTCGCCGACGACCTCGGCATGGTGGAAGCCCCCGGAGCAACGCCCATCGACCACCCCTTCGTCGACGGCAGCGGCGTGCTGTGGGTCCAGCCCGGACAGGACGTAATGGTGACCATGCTGGTCGAGCCACACAGCCAGGTGCACGCCACCACGGGCTACCTCCCGCGCAAGGAGATCGGCATGCGCCGGGCGTGGGTGGCGCCGGGCCTGGCCCGCCTCGCACCACTCTTCAGGTTCGGTCCCGTCCTCCTGGACCCGACCAGAATTCGGATGCCCGTCGCCTCCGACATCCGCGGCACCTGGAGCTGGAGCCATCGCACAGACGCCGCCACGTGGGCCGACGAGCCTGTCACCAACAGTCTCGGAGACGCCAGAATCCCCGCTGAACCCTCCGAGGGACAGGAAGGCTGGCTACGCCTCACTCCGGAGGAGCCGCTGCCATGAGCGACCAGCCCGTCCTCAACACCAACGAGGAGGAGTCCGAGGGTGTCCCCGAGGCGCTGATAGATCGCGAGAGCGACCGCACTGGAGCTGCCGACAACCGCCGCTGGAGGTACGCCGTCCGCGACGTCGAGGCCCTGCCCCACGCCGGCTCCGGGCTGTGGCAGCAGATAGGCCCGGCTCCGCTGTGCATCGCGAACGACCAACGCTTCCAGGGCGTCGGACCCGACTCCGGCGAAGTGGTGGACATCGCCATCGACCCGCGAGACGGGGAGCACCGCACGATGTACGCCGCGACCGGGAACGGAGGTCTCTGGAAGTCCGTCGACGCCGGCCAGAGCTGGCGCCCGGTGACCGACCAGCTGCCGGCCACCGCCATCGGCGCGGTCGCCATCGACCCGGTGAGCCCCAACACCCTCTACATCGGAACGGGGAACCTCTTCAACGGCGCGGGCGGCATGCCCAAGTCGGCCGGACTGTTCAAGTCCGTGGACGGGGGCCGGAGCTGGTCGCGCCTGAACTCACCGGCCGGCCGCCCGCCGCAGGCGATCACCGCGGCTGCCAACGTTGCCGGGGGCGTCCGGGTCACCGTGGCCGGCCACGGCTATCCGAGCCTGGACCGCGTCGTCGCGGTCGGGCTGCCCGGCCTCGTGGGGGCTCGGGGCGAAGGCCAGGTGCGGCGGCTGGACGACAACACACTGCGCATCAACGGACTCACCATGACGGGGGCCTACGGCGGGGCCGGCGCGACGCTCCTCGACGGTCGGCAGCCGCCCTTCCTCTCCGACCGAGGGGTGATTCGGATGGTCTGCCCGGCCCGCGGCACCCTGCTCGTGGCCGCCGAGACCGGGCTGTACTACTCACGCGACGGTGGGCGGAACTTCGGCGCCAACCACCCGGCGTACGACGACGGCCGGCC
>JBOGDX010000006.1:0-18090 GCA_050743225.1 Actinomycetes bacterium
TCTGGGCGGACGCATGGATCTTCACCGGGTCGATGCTCGCGACCTACGGCATGGCCCGGGGCTGGGTGGACTTCTGGCTGATCTGGATCGGCGTCGACGCTGTCGGGGTCCCCTTGCTGCTGCGCGCCGAGCTCTACCCGACCGCCACCATGTACATCGTCTACGGCGCGTTCTGCGTGGTGGGGTTCGTCGTGTGGCTGCGCAGCAGGGACCGGCTCGCCGACCACCCGAGCGACCCGGCCGTGGAGGCGGTCGCGTGACGACACCCCGGCTGGATTCGATCGAGCGGGCGGTCGCCGACATCGGGGCCGGACGCGCGGTCGTGGTGGTCGACGACGAGGACCGGGAGAACGAGGGCGACCTCGTCGTCGCCGCGTCCAAGGTGACGCCGGAGCTGCTGGCCTTCATGATCCGGCACACGTCTGGTGTCGTCTGCGTCCCGATGGAGGCGGCGGAGCTGGACCGGCTGAAGCTGCCGCCGATGACCCACGTCAATGAGGACCGCAAGCACACCGCGTACGCCGTGTCGGTGGACGCCCGGGACGGCATCACGACAGGAATCTCGGCCGCGGACCGGGCCCGCACCATCCGGGTGCTGGTCGACTCGGCCACCGAGCCCTACGAGCTCACCCGCCCCGGCCACGTCTTTCCGCTGCGGGCCGTCGAGGGCGGTGTCCTGCTGCGGCCGGGTCACACCGAGGCGGCGGTCGACCTGGCACGGCTGGCGGGGCTGAACCCCGCCGGGGTGATCGCCGAGCTCGTCAACGACGACGGCACCATGGCCCGGCTGCCCGATCTGCGCCGCTTCGCCGACGAGCACGACCTCGCGCTGGTCTCGATCGCCGACCTCATCGCCTTCCGGCGACGGACCGAGACGCTGGTGCAACGGGTGGCCGAGGCCAAACTCCCGACGCGACACGGGGAGTTCCGGGCGGTCGGGTTCCGATCGACGGTGGACTCGGCCGAGCACCTGGCGCTCGTGCGCGGGGACCTCGGCGACGGCACCGATGTGCTGGTCCGCGTCCACTCGGAGTGCCTGACCGGGGACGTCCTCGGCTCGCTGCGCTGCGACTGCGGCCCGCAGCTCGACGCCGCCCTGAAGACGGTCGCGGACCAGAGCCGCGGGGTGGTGGTCTACCTGCGCGGTCACGAGGGCAGAGGCATCGGGCTGCTGCACAAGCTCGCGGCGTACGGGCTGCAGGACGGCGGGCGGGACACCGTCGACGCCAACCTGGACCTCGGGTTCGCGCCCGACTCGCGCGACTTCGGTATCGGTGCCCAGATCCTGTTCGACCTCGGGGTCCGCACGGTGCGGCTCCTCACCAACAACCCGGCCAAGCTGATCGGGATGGCCGGCTTCGGGCTCGACGTCGTCGAACGGGTGCCGCTGCCGGTCCACCTCACGCCGGAGAACGCGATCTACCTGATGACCAAGCGGGACCGGATGGGGCACGACCTGCCCGGACTGCCGGACCTGCCCGACCTCGGCCCGCCGACCGAGACCGTGCACGAGGGGACGCCCACATGAGCGGCGTGGGTGCGCCGGAGATCGTGGTGGACGGCGCCGGGTTACGCGTCGCGGTGGTGGCTGCCCAGTGGCACGCCGAGGTGATGGACGGGCTTGTGGCCGGGGCGCTGCGCGGGCTGGCGGAGAGCGGAGTGAGCGACCCGCGGCTGGTGCGCGTGCCCGGGACGTTCGAGCTGCCGGTCGCCGCTGCTCGGCTGGCCCGCGACCACGACGCGCTGGTGGCACTCGGTGTGGTGATCCGTGGCGGCACACCGCACTTCGAGTACGTCTGCCAGGCGGCGACCGAGGGCCTGACCCGGGTGTCGTTGGACACCGGTGTCCCGGTCGGTTTCGGCGTCCTCACCTGCGACGACGACCGACAAGCCCTCGACCGCGCGGGCCTGGAGGGGTCGCAGGAGGACAAGGGCAGGGAGGCGGCGCTGGCCGCCGTCGCCACGGCCGTGACGCTGCGCGGTCTGGCGTAGCCGTGCTGCGCGTGCTGTGCTCCGGCTTCCGGAAGGTCGACTGACGTGGTGCCTCCCAGGATCTCCCTCGTGACGTTCGGCGTGGGTGACGTCAAGCGGTCGAAGGCGTTCTACCGCGCGCTGGGGTGGGAGGCGGCGGTCGACATGGAGGAGTTCGCGGTGTTCCGGACGGCCGGGGCGCTGCTGGCGATCTACCCGATGGCCGACCTCAGCCGCGACATGGGCGATGTCGTGCCGGCCGGCCACCCGCGGCGTACATCTTTGGCAATCAACGTCGGTTCGGCGGAGGAGGTCGACGAGGTGGTCGCCCGTGCGCTGGCCGCCGGAGCCGGGCTGCTCTCGGCGCCCGAGACCGCTGCCTGGGGCGGCTACACGGCGATCGTCGCCGACCCCGACGGGCACGCCTGGGAGGTCGCGCACAACCCGGACTGGCCGCTCGGCGCGGACGGCCTGCCGACCGTCCCCTGATCGCGGGGCGAGCGACCTCTGCGACGATTCCGGCCGTGAAGACCTTCGACGACCTCTTCGCCGAGCTCAGCGAGAAGGCGCGCACGAGGCCGGACGGATCGGGCACGGTGGCCGCGCTGGACGCCGGGGTGCACGCGATCGGCAAGAAGGTCGTCGAGGAGGCTGCCGAGGTGTGGATGGCGGCCGAGCACGAGAGCGTCGAGCGCGCCGCCGAGGAGATCTCACAGCTGCTCTACCACCTCCAGGTCCTGATGCTGGCGCGCGGTGTGCGCCTCGAGGACGTCTACGCTCGCCTCTGACACTCCTCCCGGGAAGGCCCAGCCCGTGCTCCGCGTCGCCGTGCCCAACAAGGGGTCCCTCGCCGAGCCGGCCGCGGAGATGCTCCGCGAGTCCGGCTACCGGCAGCGGTCGGACCCGCGTGAGCTCCTGCTCCACGACGCGGACAACGACGCCGAGTTCTTCTTCCTGCGGCCGCGCGACATCGCGACGTACGTGGGGGGAGGCGAGCTCGACGTCGGCATCACCGGGCGTGACCTCCTGCTGGACAGCGGCGTGGCCGCGGAGGAGATCCTGCCGCTGGGCTTCGCGAGGTCGACCTTTCGGTTCGCGGCCCGCCCGGGGTCGGCCGCGTCGGTGGCCGACTTCGCCGGCAAGCGGGTGGCGACGTCGTACGGCGGGCTGCTGTCGAAGTACTTCGCCGACCGCGGTGTCGACGCCGAGGTGGTGCGCCTCGACGGGGCCGTCGAGACGGCCGTGCAGCTCGGTGTCGCGGACGTCATCGCCGACGTCGTGTCCACGGGCACCACATTGCGACAGGCGGGCCTGGAGCTCGTGGGTGAGCCGATCCTGGAGTCGGAGGCGGTCCTGGTCCGGCGAGCGGGCCTCGCGCCCTCACCGGCCGTCGACCAGCTCGTACGCCGGATGCAGGGCGTGATCATCGCGCGCCGCTACGTCCTGATGGACTACGACATCCGCGCCGACCTCGTCGAGCAAGCCGTGCGGCTCACGCCTGGCATCGAGTCGCCGACCGTCTCGCCGCTGCACGAGCACGGCTGGGTCGCCGTGCGCGCCATGGTCCCGAAGGCGGAGACGAACCAGATCATGGACGAGCTCTGGGAGATCGGCGCGCGCGGGATCCTCGTCACCGACATCCACGCGTGCCGGCTGTGAGGAGCGTGGCGACGGACAGCCAGGGGCGACTCGTGCTCCGGCCACGACGGGCGCGGCTGGTCGTCTACCCGTGCGCCGCGGCGCTGTTCGTCGTGCTCGTGGGCATCGCGATCCTGCTGCCGTCGCGTGGCCCCAACCCGTGGGGGACCGGCTCGCGGGTGTCGGTGGTCGTGTTCGCGCTGGTCTGCGCGTGGTTCCTGCACCGGCTGGCTTCGGTGCGGGTCGTGACCGACGCCGAGGGCGTCACGGTGGTCAACATCCTGACCCGGCGGCGACTCGAGTGGGCCGAGGTGGTCGGCGTGCGGCTCTCCCGCGACGACGCCTGGATGATGCTGGACGTGTCCGACGGCTCGTCGCTGGCGGCGATGGGCGTGCAGCGGTCCGAGGGTGCGCTCGCCCAGGAGCAGGTGCGTACGTTCGCCCGGATGGTGTCCGAGCGCAGCGGCACCGAGTCCGAGCACTAGGGCGCCCTGACCTTGCCGCCGATCATCACCGGCCGCGTTCCGACCGACGGGCGACCTGCCTTTGATCGCCCGGTGGTCGAAGAAGATCTCGAAATCGGCCCTTTCACGACCACCAGGCAGTCGAGGCCTGGCGTTCCAGCGCCAGGATGTCGAGGCCGCGACTGCCGCGCAGCTCCGTCTCGTCCAGACCCGCCGGGCTGCGTCGGCTAGGCTGTCCGCCGCAGGAGCCGGGGTGTGGCGCAGCTTGGTAGCGCGTCCGTCTGGGGGGCGGAAGGCCGCCGGTTCAAGTCCGGCCACCCCGACACCGGGAGGACCTCCACGTTCCGCGTGGAGGTCCTCCCGTTCGGCCTCCCGGCCCGCTGACCGGGCGCCTACCGGGTGAGCTGTGCTCGGACGGCGCCGCCGGGGTAGGCCGCGGTGTGCACGTTGACGTAGAAGCGCCTCGGGTGGTCACGCAGCGCCTGCGCGAGCGCGGCCGACACCGTCACGCAGCCCGCGGACGCCGGGGTCGGCGTTCCGAGCTCGACGCGCACTGGCCCCGCCACCCCGACGCGGCCGCGGTGGACGTGCGCGGCTGCCGCGGTGCCGATACGCCGGACCGAGAGCAGGTAGCAGAGGTCTCGGCCGTCCAGCGACCACGAGAACTGTCCGCGTCCGTTCGGGTCCCCCGGGTCGGGCGCCTCCTGTGCGCCGGTCAGGGTCACCCGGTGCTGGGGCACATCGGCCAGCGCGGCGCTGCCAGGAGCGCCCAGTCCGATGGCGACAACCGCGGTGACTGCGAGCCTGGTGAACCTCCGCATCGGAACCTCCTCCGGATGCCCGCGTCCACGGCCGGCCGTCCGGCCGCGAGCGAGCGGGTTGGACCAACAGTCCCGACCGTAGCCCGGCTCGAGGGCGGTAGGACTGGTCACTTCGGGCCAGCCGACCCGGCCTGGACTGGCTATACCCGTCTCCGCGAACCGGGATGAATATGGCGTGGACCGGCGTCCGGCAACCGGCCTGTCGGGAGGGTGGGTGCGCGGTCGTCCGCGGGGAGGTGGCCGAAATGCGAAGTGCTCGTGCCTGGCTGACGGCGGTCATTGCGATCGGGTTGCTGGCGGCGTCAGCCTCGCCTGCTCAGGCGGCGACCACGATCGCCCTCTGGCACATGGACGACCGGGGATCGGTCATGACCGACTCGTCCGGGAACGGCCTGAACGGCACCCTCAAGAACGTGCTCACGGGCCGGCCCGGCGTGCTGGGCACCGCGTTCGAGTTCAAGGGAACGCCGTCCGTCGTATCCCTGCCGCACAACGCCAAGCTCAACCCGGGATCGGGAGTCTTCACCGCAACCGCCCGGGTGAGGTTCGCCTCACCGCCGACGCCGAGCGTCTTCGACTACGACCTGATTCGCAAGGGCCTGGCCGGGGCGCTGGGCGGGCACTGGAAGATGGAGATCCGCCAGAACGGCAAGGGCTACTGCCTGTTCAAGGGCTCGGCAGGGAAAGTGATCCTCACGGCCGGGCCCAACCTGGCCGACAACGCCTGGCACACGGTCACCTGCCAACGCGCCGGCAACCAGGTGCGCCTGATCGTCGACGGGACGACGTTCACCAAGACCGGGCCGACGGGCACGATCGCCAACACCAAGCAGATCTTCGTCGGGGCGAAGGGCCTCACGGGTGGCGACCAATACACCGGGCTGATGGACGAGGTGGTGCTGACCTCCGGCTGACGGGGGCCGGCCGACGGTCCGAGGTGTCCGGCGTTCATAGGTAGCGCTGGAACTCGCCGCCAGTGGCGACGACCTGGTAGCCCAGGGCCTCGTTCACCGCGATCATGTGGTCGTTGGACGCTGCGTTCCAGGTGTCGAGGATCCGTAGCTGCGGCTCCTCTTCGGCCAGCCACCGCAACATGCCGATCTTGAGCAGCAGGCCGAGCCGGTGGCCACGATGCGCCGCTAGGACGCTGGTGTCGAACTGCGAGCCGTACCACGGCTGCTCGCTCTCGACGCCGATCACTGTGTGGCCGGCGAGCACACCGGTCTCGCGGTGGCGAGCGACGAGCTGGTACATCCGCCGCCCGTGGGCCTTCTGCGCGACCTCGAACGCCCGGATCCGCTCGGGGCTGAAGACCTCGTCCTCGATGTCGAGGTCGTCGGTCGGCGCATCGTTGATGGCGGTGACCATCTCCATGACCGCGGGCAGCAACTTGTCGGGGATCTCGGTGGGCATCCGGAACAGCTCGTAGTCCGCCGCCACCACCGTCGCCGCCTCGAACTCGCTGTCCAGCCGAGCCCAGTCCAGCAACGGCAGCTCCTGCCGCCGCTTCACGTCGTCCATCGCACGGTCCAGCCCCAGCTGCTTGATGAACGCCAGGCTGTGCGGGACGTCGAAGGAGTCCGTCATGACAAGGGTCCGCCCAGCCGCGCGGACCTTCTCGACACCCGCCTCGAAAAGGGCGCGGCCGATGCCCTGCCGGCGCACCCGCGGGTCGACCGTGACCGATACGTATCCCAGGTGCAGGTTGTCGCGCGTCGGCAGATGCACCCCGAGAACGGCGACGACGCGCCCTGCGGCGTCTCGCGACACGGCGACCTCCGACGGGTCGCCGTCCCAGCCGTGCTGCAGGTCGGCCGTGTACGCCGCGACGCTGCAGGGCAGCTCGTGCGGGGAGTCGACCAGGCGAGCCGCTTCGATGACGGCGACCGCGCCTGCGACTGCGCGACCGTCGAGCGCCGCCGGATCGAGCCAGGTGAGGTCCACGGCTCCATGAAAGCCCCAACCGACCTTCGCGGGCGACCGGATATCTGGGCAGGGCAGCGTGCAGAACCGGCGCGCCGATCGACCTACGATCAGGTACATGACGACGGCGGGAGTCGTGCTGGCGGGCGGGCGGTCGTCCCGCATGGGTGCCCCCAAGGCCGCCCTCGAGTGGCACGGGTCCACGCTGCTGCGTCGCACCTGCGGAGTCGTGGCCCGCGCGGTCGACGGGCCGGTGGTCGTGGTGCGGGCGCCCGACCAGGAGCTGCCCTCGCTCCCTGGCGCCGTCGTGGTGCGCGACGACCCCGAGGAGGGCCTCGGCCCCTTGCAGGGGATCGCTGTCGGACTCGCCGCGGTGACGGACCGCGCGGACGTGGCGTTCGTCTGCTCGACGGACATGCCCTTCCTGCACGTGCAGTTCGTACGACGCGTGCTGCAGGCCATGGACGGAACCGTCGACGTGGTGCTGCCCATCGCGCACGGGTACCCGCAGCCGCTGGCCGCCGCCTACCGCACCTCGCTGGCGCCGCGGGTCGCCGCCATGGTGGCTGCGCGGCGCCTGCGTCCGGCCTTCCTGTTCGACGAGGTGGCCACCCGCCGACTGGGCGACACCGAGCTGCTCGCCGATCCGGACCTTGCCGGCTGCGACCCGGGTCTCGACTCGGTCGTCAACGTCAACGAGCCGACGGAGTACGAGCTCGCCCGCCAACGCCCAGCCCCCGAAGTCACCGTGCAGTGCTTCGGCGTGCATGCCTCGCAGGGCCGGCGGGGGCCGCGGCGGGTACGCGCCGCGACGGTCGGCGAGGCCGCCGCCGCGGTCGGGGTCCCGTTCGACCGCCACGTGCTCGCCGCCGTCAACGGTGACCAGACCAGCCGGGACGAGCACCTGCCGCTGGTCCTCGGCGACATGGTGTCCTTCCTGTCCGCGGACGCCGGGGGCTAGCGGTGGTCCCACCACCGGGTGGCTACTTCGGCCGAGCGCTCGTCGTCGACGTGACCGAGGGCAGCGCGCGCACCTTCGACCTGCCCGAGCGCGTGCTGCGCCGGCACATCGGCGGTGCCGGGCTCGGCGTCTGGCTCCTCACCGAGGTGGGCCCGCCCGGGGTCGACCCGTTGGCACCCGCGTCGCCGCTCGCGTTCGTGTTCTCACCCTTCGTCGGCACACCGTTGACGACGAGCGCCAAGTTCGCAGTGGTCGCCAAGTCACCGCTCACCCGGCTGCTCACCGACGCGCTGGCGTCCAGCCAGTTCGCCATCTCCGGCAAGCTGACCGGCCACGACGCGATCGTCCTGTCCGGCCGTGCGCCCGTACCGTCCGTGCTGCTCGTCGACGGCACCGGCGTACGTCTAGAGCCGGCCACCGAGTGGGGACGCTCTGCTGCCGACACCGAGACGTCGGTCCGCGCTCGCTTCGGTCGGTCCTGGCGGGTCGCCGCGATCGGGCCGGCGGGCGAGGCGCTCGTGCGCTACGCGACGGTGTCCCATGACGGCCGGCACGCCGGGCGCGGGGGGCTCGGGGCTGTGCTCGGTGCTAAGAACATCAAGGCCGTCGCCGTGCGGGCCAGCCGCAGCGTCGCACCCGCCGACCCCGACGGAGTGCTCGCCGCGGCGAAGGACCTGCGTGAACGCTCGTTCGGCGCCGCCACCGCGAAGTACCGCGAGCTGGGGACGCTCGCCAACCTGCTGTCCTTCAACGCGATCAGCACCCTTCCGACCCGCAACTTTCGCGAGGCGACGTTCGAGGGCGCGGACCGGCTCGCGGCCGAGGACCTGGCGGCGGCCCGGGCGACCGCCCGCCACAGCTGCGCCTCGTGCACGATCGGCTGCGAGCACATCTACCGGTCCGGCGGGCGCACGATGCGGGTGGAGTACGAGAACGTCTTCGCGCTCGGGCCTCTGTGCGGTGTGTCCGACCCAGACGACGTCCTCGCGGCCAGCGCTTGCTGCGACGACCTCGGCATCGACACCATCTCGGCCGGCGGCACCATCGCCTGGGCGATGGAGTGCGCCGAGCGCGGCTTGTTGGATGCTCCATGGCTGTGCTTCGGCGACGGGACGGCGCTGCTGCGAGCGCTGGACGAGATCGGCTCCGGCGAGGGTCTCGGAGCGCTCCTGCGGCTCGGCTCACGAGCCGCGGCCGAGCAGGTCGGCCAGGGCTCGGCCGACTTCGCCCCGCAGGTGAAGGGGCTGGAGCTCCCCGGCTACGAGCCGCGCACCCTGCACGCCATGGCCCTCGGTCTCGCCGTCAACGCCCGGGGTGCGGACCACAACCGGTCCGGGGCGTACGAGGCCGACCTCGGTGGCGACCTGGACCGGCTCGACGGCGGAGCGGCCCACGTGGCCGCGGCGGTCGAGACGGAGGACCGGGCGGCCGTGATGGACTCGCTGATCCTCTGCAAGTTCCTGCGCGGCGTGTTCTCCGGAGCCGACGGAGGCCCCTGGCCGGAGTGGGCCCGGCTGCTCTCGTTGGTCACCGGGTGGGACGTCGACGCGGACGAGCTCCGCGACACGGCACGGCGGATCGTCCTCGCGAAGCGCGCGTACAACCTGCGCGAGGGCTGGTCGCCGGAGGACGACTGGCTGCCGAAGAGATTGCTCGAGGACCCGCTCGAGATGGCGTCCGGGAGGGTGGCCCGCCTCACACCGCAGCGGCTCCGCTCGATGGTCGACGGCTACTACGCGGCGCGCGGGCTGGACCACGCCGGACGGCCCGTGGATGCGAGGGTGACGTCGTGACAGTGTCGGTCACCATCGACGGCCGCGCGCTTGCCGTCCCCGAGGGCACCACCATCTGGGCGGCCGCTCGCGACGCCGGCATCCACATCCCGGCGCTCTGCCACGACGAGCGGATGGATCCGGTCGGGGTGTGCCGGATGTGCGTCGTCGACGTCGGCGGCCGGGTCTACGCAGCCGCTTGCGTGCGGCCGTGCGAGGACGGCATGACGGTCACCACGACGTCGGACGAGGTCGAACGCAGCCGGGCCACGCTGACCGAGCTGCTCGTCGCGGACCAGCCCGCGCCCGAGCGAGACCCGAAGCAGACCACCACCGGCGACAACCTGCTGCTCGAGCTCGCCGGCAGGTACGGCGTCGCGTCGTCCGATCCGCCCGGCCTGCTACCACTCGGGCAGGGTCGTGGGACCGATGTGTCCAACCCGGTTATCGCCGTCGACCACGACGCCTGCATCCTGTGCGACCGTTGCGTCCGGGCCTGCGACGACATCCAGGGCAACGACGTCATCGGCCGCAGCGGCAAGGGCTACACCACGCGCATCGCGTTCGACCTCGACGACCCGATGGGCTCGTCCACCTGCGTGACCTGCGGAGAGTGCGTCGCGGCCTGCCCGACGGGAGCGCTCACCAACAAGCCGATCCGCGGGACCCCGATCCGGCCGCGATCCGAGCTCGACGCCGTCGACAGCGTCTGCCCGTACTGCGGCGTCGGCTGCGCGCTGACGTACTACGTCGACCGTGAGCGCGGTGCGATCGCGTTCGCGGAGGGCCGCGACCAGCCCGGGTCGAAGAGGCGGCTGTGCGTCAAGGGCCGCTACGGCTGGGACTACGCCGCGTCACCGCAGCGGCTGACCGTCCCGCTGATCCGCCGCGACGAGTCCTATCCGAAGGGACCGCTCTCGGGTGACGTGCGCGGCGAGGGCAGCGGCGGGCGGCGGCGCAAGCCGGGTGGCCTGGTGCCGTACGACGAGGTCCTTCCGCACTTCCGCGAGGCCACCTGGGACGAGGCACTCGACCTGGTCGCCCGCCGGCTGGCGGACATCCACGCGCGCGGCGGCCCGGGCGCGATCGCCGGCTTCGGCTCGGCGAAGTGCTCCAACGAGGAGGCCTACCTCTTCCAGAAGCTGCTGCGAACCCGGTTCACCACCAACAACGTCGACCACTGCACCCGGCTGTGCCACGCGTCCAGCGTCGCGGCCCTTTTCGAGGGGATCGGCTCCGGCGCTGTGTCCACGACGTACGGGGACGTCGTCAACTCGGACGTCGCCATCATCACCGGCAGCAACGCGACCTCCAACCACCCGGTCGCGGCGACGTTCTTCAAGCAGGCCCGCCGCCAGGGGACGACGATCATCTACATCGACCCCCGGGCCGACCGGGTCGCCGACCATGCCGACATCTACTGCCAGATCAAGCCGGGCACCGATGTCGCGTTCTACAACGCGGTCATGCACGAGATCATCCGCACCGGCCTCGTGGACGAGCGGTTCGTGGCCGAGAGGACCAGCAACTACGACGCGCTGCGCCGGACCGTCGCCGACTACCCGCCGGAGCGAGGAGAGCAGATCAGCGGTATCCCGGCCGACGTCATCCGCACCGTTGCCCGGACCTGGGGGTCGGCGGGCGCCGGGATCATCTTCTGGGGGATGGGGATCTCGCAGCACACCACCGGTACCGACAACGCCCGCTGCCTCATCGCGATGTGCGCCATCACCGGCAACGTCGGAAAGCCGGGCGCCGGCCTGCACCCGCTGCGCGGGCAGAACAACGTGCAGGGCGCCTCGGACTCCGGGCTGATCCCGATGTTCTACCCGGACTACCAGTCCGCCGACGACCCGGCCGTGGTGGAGCTGTTCCGCACGGCGTGGGGAGCCGACCTGCCGCCGACGCGCGGTCTGACGGTCACCGAGATCATCCACTCGGCGCTCGAGGAGGGTGGCGTCCGCGGGATGTACATGATGGGGGAGAACCCGTTCCTGTCCGACCCCAACATCAACAAGGTGCGCACGGCGCTGTCGGCGCTGGACTTCCTCGCAGTGCAGGACATCTTCATCACCGAGACCGCCGAGTTCGCCGACGTCGTCCTGCCGGCCACCTCCTACCTGGAGAAGGACGGCACCTACACCAACACCGACCGCCGCGTGCAGCTCGGTCGCAAGGCGCTCGACCCGCCCGGCCAGTCCCGGGTCGACTGGGAGATCACCCAGGACCTCGCGCAGCGCCTCGGCCTCGGCTGGTCCTACACCTCGCCGCGCGAGGTGTTCGACGAGATGGTGCAGCTGATGCCGAGCTACACCAACCTGAGCTGGGACAACCTCGGCGAGAGCGGCAAGCTCTATCCGAACTCCGACCCTGAGCACAGCGACGGCACCGTCGTCATGTTCGACGACCGGTTCAACACCTCCGACGGGCTCGCCCACCTGGTGCCCGCCGAGTGGCTGCCGGCCAAGGAGCTGCCCGACGAGGAATACCCGTTCGTGCTCAACACCGGCCGGCTGCTCGAGCACTGGCACACCGGCTCGATGACCCGCCGCTCGTACGCGCTGGACACCATCGCGCCACGAGCCGAGGCCTACCTGCACCCTGAAGACGCCCGGCGGCTCGGGCTGGTGGACGGCGGCCTCGCGCGGGTGCGCTCCCGCCGCGGCTCCATCGAGCTGCACGTGCGCGTCTCGACGCGTGAGGCCCGCGGGAACTGCTTCATCCCGTTCCACTTCCGGGAGGCAGCGGCGAACCTGCTGACGATCGACGAGATCGACCCGGTCGGGAAGATCCCCGAGTTCAAGTTCTGCGCAGTCGCCGTCGAGCCCGTCGGGACGCCGGTGTGAGCGCTGGACGAGCGTACGGCGTGGAGGCGAGGGCAGGGCGGTTCCCCGGGCCCAGCCTCATCCCGGCGCTGAACGCGATCCAGGAGCGTCGCGGCTGGCTGCCCCGGGAGGAGCTGGTGTCGCTGGCAGCCGACACACGGCGGCCGCTGTACGAGATCCAGGGACTCGTGTCGTTCTACCCGCACTTCCGGACCGAGCCACCGCCGCCGGTGTCCCTGCACCTGTGCCACGACCTCTCCTGCTGGCTTCGCGGCTCCGACGCGCGGATCAGGGCGCTGACCACGCAGTACGACGGGCAAGCCGATGTCGAGGTCCTCGAGGTCTCGTGCCTCGGGCGCTGCGACATCGCGCCGGCCGTCGCCGTCAACGACGTCCCGGCATCCGCCGACACCGTCGACGAGCTGGTCGACGCCGCCCGCACGTCGACCGCGGCACCCGCCCACGCCGCGGCACCGGCCGATCCGTGGCCGAACGACCCCTACGCGCCCGGCGAGGAGCGCTACCGCGTCGTGCGCCGGCTGCTCCGCGGCGAGCTCGAGCCGGCAGAGATCGTGCGCGCCCTGCAGGACTCGGGACTGCGCGGCATGGGTGGCGCGGGCTTCCCTACCGGCAAGAAGTGGGAGCTGGTGGCGGCGCAGCCCGAGCGGCCCAGGTATGCCGTGTGCAACGCCGACGAGTCCGAGCCCGGCACGTTCAAGGACCGGCAGATCATGGCCGACCAGCCGCACCTGGTCATCGAGGGCCTGCTGGTCGGGATGCTCTGCGTGGGCGCCGAGGAGGGCTGGATCTTCATCCGGCACGAGTACGGCCCGGAGGCCGACGTCCTCCGCGCGGAGCTGGACCGGCTGCGCGCGGACGGCCTGCTCGGGGCGGACGTGCTCGGCGTCGGCCGCCGGCTCGAGGTCGACCTGTTCGTCTCGCCGGGTGGCTACATCCTGGGCGAGGAGACCGCTCTCCTCGAGTGCATGGAGGGGCACCGCGGCGAACCGCGCAACAAGCCACCGTTCCCGGGGTCGTACGGGCTGTGGGGCAAGCCGACCCTGATGAACTCGGTCGAGACCTTCGCCGATGTTCCCGTCATCATCGAACGCGGTGCGCCCTGGTGGCAGGACCAGGGGGCGGGCGACTCGTCCGGCCTGAAGTTCTTCGCCGTCTCCGGGCACGTGGAGCGGCCCGGGGTCTACTGCGTCCCGATGGGCACCACCATCGGCGACTTGCTCGAGCTCGCCGGAGGGGTGGCCGGCGGGGCCGGGCTCGCGGCGGTGCAGCCCGGTGGGGCCTCGTCGAACTTCCTCGGGCCGGAAGCTCTCGACACCCGGCTGGACTTCGAGCCGATCGCCGAGGCCGGCTCGATGCTCGGCTCCGGCGCCCTCGTCGTGATCGCCGAGGGCACCGACCTGCTGGCGGCGGCCACGAACACGCTGCGCTTCTTCCGCGACGAGTCCTGCGGCAAGTGCGTGCCGTGCCGGGTCGGCACCGCCAAGGCCCACACGATGCTGGCCGGCGCGCTCTCGGCCGACGGGCTGGACGGGCCGGGGGAGCGGTCCGTCCTCGAGCTCGAACGCACCCTGCGCAAGACCTCCATCTGCGGGCTCGGCCAGGTGGCGCTCGGACCGGTTGCCAGCGTCCTCGAGATGCAGCGCGGCGGCGCCACCGCGCGCCCGAAGCCACGGGACTGAGCGGTGAGGGCGCGGCCCGGTCGTGAGTTCTTCACCACGCGCACGGTGGCTGAGGCGCTGGCGCTGCTGCCCACCCGGTCGCCGACGCCGGGCGAGCTGGTCGGCCTAGACCGGGCCCTGGGCCGAGTCCCGGTCGCCGCCGTCACCTCGCCGCACGCGCTGCCCGGGTTCGCCCGGTCGACCGTGGACGGGTTCGCCGTGCGCGCCGCTGACACCTATGGCGCGTCGGAGGCGCTGCCCGCCTACCTCGACGTCGTCGGCGCGGTGGCCATGGGTCGTCCCGCAGACGTGGTGATCGGACCCGGCGCGGCGGTCGCCATGCCCACCGGAGGGGTCCTGCCCGAGGGCGCGGACGCCGTGGTGATGGTGGAGCACACCCAGGAGACGATGCCCGGGTCGGTGGAGGTCGTGCGGCCGGCCGCCCCCGGTGACGGGACGGTGCGGGCCGACGAAGACGTCCGCGCCGGCGGCGTGCTCGTGCCCGCCGGGCGGCCCCTGCGACCGCAGGACCTGGGCCTGCTGGCAGCGGCCGGGGTCGTCCGGGTCGAGGTGCACCGCCGGCCCCTCGTCGGCATTCTGTCGACCGGTGACGAGGTCGTGCCCCCGGACCGGGCCGACCTGGCTCCCGGTCAGGTCCGCGATGCCACCGCGTCGGCGCTCGCCGGGCTGGTGACCGGGGCCGGTGGCGAGACGGTCCCGTTCGGCGTGGTCCCGGACGACGCCGAACTCCTCGAGCGGGTGCTGCGGGAAGCCCTGGACCGGTGCGACGTCGTGGTCGTGTCCGCGGGTTCGTCGGTCGGCGCGCGAGACGTGACGGCGGACGTGGTGTCCGCGCTCGGTCCGCCGGGTGTCGTCTGCCACGGGCTCGCGATCCGTCCCGGCAAGCCGACCCTCCTCGCGCAGTGCGGCGAGGTGCCGGTGCTGGGGCTGCCGGGCAACCCGCTGTCGGCCCTGGTGGTGTTCCGGCTCGTGGGCCTTCCCGTCGTACGCCGGGCAGGTGGCTGCACCAGCCCACCGCCGGAGCCCACCGTGACGGCCCGGCTCGCCCGCCCGGTCCCGTCGCAGGCCGGCCGGCTCGACGTGGTGCAGGTCCGACTGGACGGCGACGGGGTGGCGAACCCGGTGTTCGGCGCGTCCGCGCTGCTCTCGGTGCTCACTACCGCGGACGGCTGGCTGGTCGTGCCCGAGGACGCGACCGGGCTGGACGCCGGCGCGCAGGTCACGGTCACGCTGTACGGGTAACGTCGCCCGCCGATGTCCCCGCCGCCCGGACCCGACAGCCCCTTCGTCCACGACGTGCCCGTCCCGGTGGCCATGGACCGCTGGCGCGCTGCCCGGCTCGACGGTGGCTGCCCGACGCGGCTGCCCGCGGTGACGGTTCCCGTCGCGCAGGCACTGGGCCGGGTCACCGCGGAACCGGTCTGGGCCCGGCGCTCGTCGCCCGCGGCAGACGCGGCCGCGATGGACGGCATTGCGGTTGTGGCGGCGGCGACGTACGGCGCCAGTGAGAGCACCCCGGTCGAGCTCACCGACTTCGACGTCGTCGACACCGGGGACTCGCTGCCCGAAGGGCGGGACGCGGTGGTGATGCGCGAGCACGTGCACCGGACCGGCCGGGACGGGGAGCGTGCCGAGCTGCGGGCGGCGGTCGCGCCGTACACCCACGTCCGCTCCGTCGGCGAGGACATCGCCGCCACCGAGCTGTTGCTGCCCGAGGGCCATCGCCTCCGGGCGGTCGACCTGGCGGCGGCGGCGGCCGCCGGCGTGCTCGAGCTGGCGGTCCGACGCGCCCCCGTGGTCGCGATCGTGCCCACGGGGGACGAGATCCGGCCCCTGACCGCGCGGCTCGCGCCGGGCGAGATCCCCGACACCAACTCCCTCATGCTGGCCGCCCAGGCCCGGGAGGTCGGCTGCTCGGCCGTGGTGACGGCGATCGTCCCCGACCACCCCGGCCTGCTCGCCGACGCGGTCCGCGGCGCGGCCCGGGAGTCAGACCTGGTGGTCGTGGTCGCCGGGTCGAGTGCCGGGCGCGACGACTGGACCTCCCGGGTGGTCGCCGACATCGGGGCCCTCGCCGTCCACGGTGTCGCCGCCAGACCCGGCCACCCCGTCGTGCTCGGAGTGGTCGATCGCACGCCCGTCCTGGGCGCCCCGGGCTTCGCCGTGTCGGCGGCGCTGACCTTCGACATCTTCGCGTCGCCCCTGCTGGCGGAGCTGCAGGGCGCTGCGCCGCAGCGTCGGCCGACCACGATCGCGCGGCTTGCGCGCAAGCTCGCCTCTCCCGGCGGCATGGACGACTGGGTCCGGGTGCGGCTGGGCCGGGTCGGCGGCGAGGTCGTCGCGACGCCGCTGCCGCGCGGGGCAGGAGTCCTGACCTCGTTGGTGCGGGCCGACGGGTTGCTGGTGGTCCCGGCCGGCCTCGAAGGCCATCACGCCGGGGAGGAGGTGCGGGTCGAGCTGCTGCGCGGCCTGGACGAGATCGACAAGACGATCGTGGCCATCGGGTCGCACGACCTCGTCCTCGACCTCGCGGCTTCCGCGCTGCGAGCCGAGGACCCGGCGCTCACGCTCGCCTCGTCCAACGTCGGGTCGCTCGGCGGGCTGGTCGCCGTCCGCGACGGTCTCTGCCACGTCGCGGGTTCGCACCTGCTCGACCCGGCGACGGGGGAGTACACGCTGCCGTACGTCGACCGGGTCCTCGGACCGGGAAATGGTGCCGTCGTACGGCTGGTTCACCGCGAGCAGGGGCTGGTGGTCGCGGCAGGCAACCCGCTGGGTCTCACCGGCGTCGTCGACCTCGCCCGTCCCGACGTGCGCTACGTCAACCGCCAGCGCGGGGCAGGCACCCGGGTGCTCCTCGACCACGAGCTGGCCCGTGCCGGCGTCCGGCCCGACCAGGTGCAGGGCTACGCGCGAGAGGAGCACACCCACCTCTCGGTCGCCGCCGCCGTGGCTGCCGGTCGCGCGGACGCCGGGCTCGGCATCCTGGCGGCAGCACGGGCACTCGGGCTGGGTTTCGTCCCGGTGGCCCGGGAGCCCTACGACCTCGTGACGACGGCCGACGTGCTGGACAGCGGCGTGCTGGACCCGTTGCTGCGCCTGGTGGTGCGGGCGGACTTCCGCCGGCGGGTCGAGGCGCTCGGCGGCTACTCGACCGAGGAGACCGGGCGCCGGCTCCGTTGACGCCCGGTTGGGCCTGGGAGCGGTCGACCCGCCCCGGATAGGCTCGAGCCGACTGCCACCCATCAGGCGACCCAGAATGCGACCAGCATGCGACCAGCAGGCAGTCACGGCAGGCGGTCACAGGAGGCGGTACGTGCGCGCCGGTGTGCAGACCGGGACGGGCAGCCCGACCGACCGGGTCCTCACCCTGCCCAACGCGCTGAGCGTCCTGAGGCTGGTGGGCGTCCCGTTGTTCCTGTGGCTGGTGCTGACCGAGCGCGACGAGCTGGCGATCACGGTGCTGGTCATCAGCGGCGTCACCGACTGGCTGGACGGGAAGATCGCCCGGCGGTGGAACCAGATGTCCCGGCTGGGGGCACTGCTGGACCCGGCGGCCGACCGGCTGTACATCCTGGCGACGCTGATCGGGCTGACCGCTCGCGACGTCGTGCCGCTGTGGCTCACGCTGTCCCTCGTCGGCCGCGACGTGTTCCTGGCGACCCTGCTGCCGGTGTTGCGCCGGCACGGCTACGGGCCGCCCCCCGTGCACTTCCTCGGCAAGGCGGCCACGTTCAACCTGCTCGCCGGCTTCCCGCTCCTGCTGCTCGGGCAGGGCGACACGGTCATCAGCCAGGTCGCCCACGCGTTCGGATGGGCGTTCGCGATCTGGGGTACAGCGCTGTACTGGTGGGCAGGGGTGCTGTACGTCGTCCAGGTGCGGCGACTCGTCCAGTCCGCACGTACCGAACCACAGCTGGCGACCGGGGAGGCCCGCAACGTGAAGGCCACGTCTAGGGAGGCCGCGACATGAGGGCCGTCGTCATGGCCGGGGGCGAGGGCACCCGGCTGCGAC
>JBOGDX010000007.1:0-17966 GCA_050743225.1 Actinomycetes bacterium
CTGCGCAGGCAGGCCGCGCAGGAGGCGGCGGCCGCGGACGTCCTCGCCGCGCTGCGCGAGGGCCGCGCGACCACCGACACATGGGACAACTTCGAGTTCTGGAGCGGCTTGAGCGTCCCGGGGTCGACCCGGTCGGTGGTCGACCCAGAGATGGATCCCGCCGCCCTGGTCCGCTACCTCGCCGCGCGCCAGCAGGCCGCACCGCCGCAGCCGCAGTCGCTCGCCCTGGTGACACTCGTGCCGTCCGCGCTGTGCCTCGTGCCGGCGGTCGTCGTCCTCGCTCTCCTCTGACCCCGGCAAGACAAACCAGCCAGGCGCAACTCGTGCATGATCGTTCTGTGCAATGCGCAAGGTCCTCAGACGGCGCCCGGAGCGTCTGACACGGGATCGTTTCTGCGGCGGCGCGGGCCGGTCAGGCCCCTGATCCCCGTCGGTATGGAGATCGATCGCGGCATCTAGCCGCCGGTTGCTCTCCGATCAAGAAAGGTGGGGGGTCGCAGCCCCCTGAGCCGTAACACGATCGCATCTGAGGTCGGTCTCTCGGGACGCGAGTACCGTCTCCGCGTGACCGAGAAGAGCCCGGGGGAGGCGTTCCGCGTCATCGCCCGCGATGTCCTCGACGAGCTCCTCGAGCGACACCCGGAGACGGCCACCACGCTGGGCGACCACCGCTTCGACGACAGGCTGGAGGACCGCTCCGAGGACGCGCTCGACGACGAGGCGCGCTGGGTCGGGCGCCGGCTCGGCGACCTCGGTGGCCTGGCCGCGGCGCACCTCGACCCGGCCGACCGGGTCGACCACGCCATCCTCCGCAACACCCTCGAGCTGCGCCGCTTCGAGCTCGAGGAGGTGCGCGAGCACGAGTGGAACCCGCTCGTCACGAACCCTGGGACCGCCGTCTACACCCTGCTGGCCCGCGACTTCGCGCCGCTCGGTGACCGGCTCCGCGCGGTCACCGGCAGGCTCGCCGCCGTGCCGTCCGCGCTGGAGGCCGCTCGCGGCGCCCTGGAAGCCATGCCGCGGGTGCACGTCGAGACCGCCGTCGGCCAGTTCACCGGCACGCGCACCCTGCTGGCGACCCAGCTCGAGCGCGCCCTCTCCGACGAGCCGGCGCTGCGAGCCGAGGTCGATCCGGCACGTGAGCGCGCCGTCCAGGCGCTCGACGAGCACATCGACTGGCTCCGCGCGCAGCTCGACGGGGCGGCGCGCGACCCCCGGCTAGGGGCCGCCGTCTTCTCGCGCAAGCTGGAGCTGACCCTCGACACAGCCAGCGACGCCGACGCGGTGCTCCAGCGGGCCGAGGCCGACCTGGCTCGGGTCGAGCAGCTGATCGCCGAGACCGCCGCCCGACTCGACGGGGCCGACGATGCGGGGGGCGTCGCGCGGGGCCGCGTGCGCCGGGTCCTCGACCGGCTGGCCTCCGACGGCCACGTCGACAACGACACGATCGTCGGACTGTGCCAGCAGGCGCTTGCCGAGACGGCCGCCTTCGTGCGAGCACAGGACCTCGTCACGGTGCACGACGACCCGGTCGAGATCATCGTGATGCCCGAGATCCACCGGGGAGTGGCCGTCGCCTACTGCGACCCGCCGGGACCGCTGGAGACGGCACCGTTGCCGACGTACTTCGCCGTCTCCCCCACTCCTGAGGACTGGTCGCAGGAGCGGGTGCGCTCGTTCTTCCGCGAGTACAACTCGCACATGCTGCACAACCTCACGGTGCACGAGGCCATGCCGGGACACGTGCTGCAGCTTGCCCACAACAGCAGGTACGCGTCGGCGGTGCCGGTGCGCAAGGCCCTCTGGAGCGGACCGTTCGTCGAGGGGTGGGCGGCCTACGCCGAACAGATGATGGCGGACGCGGGTTACCGCGGCGAGCGTGGCCTGTCGGACGCGCTGCGCATGCAGCATCTGAAGATGCAGCTGCGCTTGACCATCAACGCGATCCTCGACGCGCGGGTTCACGCGCGCGGGATGACGGAGGACGAGGCGATGCGGCTGATGATGGAGCGCGGCCACCAGGAGGAGGGCGAGGCGGCCGGCAAGTGGCGCCGGGCCCTGCTCACCAGCGCCCAGCTGTCCACCTACTACGTGGGGTACGTCGAGGTGCGCGACATCGCCGACGACCTCTCGGCGTCCCGGCCTGGTGCGTCGACCCGGGAGCGTCACGACGAGATGCTGGCCCACGGCTCGCCGCCTCCTCGTCACCTCCGTACGTTGCTCGGCCTCTGACCCCGCCCACACGGGGCGGGCGAGCGACCTCGTGGCGGGAAACGCCGAGGCGTGTCGCAGCACAAGGTCGCTGACCGCATAGCCTGGCGTCGCCCCACTCTTCCCGTCCGAAGGAGCACCGTCATGGCGAGCATCGACGCCGTCGGCGCCCGCGAGATCCTCGACTCGCGCGGAAGCCCCACAGTCGAGGTCGAGGTGGCCCTCGACGACGGGACCATCGCCCGCGCCGCGGTGCCGAGCGGTGCCAGCACCGGCCAGTTCGAGGCGGTCGAGCTCCGGGACGGCGACAAGAAGCGGTACGCCGGCAAGGGGGTCGAGAAGGCCGTGATCGGCGTGCTGGACGAGATCGGTCCCGCGCTCGTGGGGTTCGAGGCCAGCGAGCAGCGGTTGGTGGACCAGACCCTGATCGACCTCGACGGCACGCCGACCAAGTCGCGGCTGGGCGCGAATGCGATCCTCGGCGTCTCGCTCGCCGTCGCCCGGGCGGCCGCCGAGTCGGCCGAGCTGCCGCTCTTCCGCTACGTCGGTGGGCCGAACGCGCACCTCCTGCCTGTGCCGATGATGAACATCCTCAACGGCGGGGCGCACGCCGACACCGGCGTGGACGTGCAGGAGTTCATGGTCGCCCCGATCGGCGCGACCACGTTCCGCGAGTCGGTGCAGTGGGGGGCGGAGGTCTACCACGCGCTCAAGGCGGTGCTGAAGGACCGCGGCCTGGCCACCGGCCTCGGCGACGAGGGCGGCTTCGCCCCCGACCTGCCCAGCAACCGGGACGCGCTCGACCTCATCGCCGTCGCGGTCGAGAAGGCCGGCTTCACGCTGGGGGACCAGGTCGCCCTCGCGCTCGACGTGGCCGCCACCGAGTTCTACGCGGACGGCACGTACACCTTCGAAGGCGCGAAGAAGACGTCGGAGGAGATGGCCGCCTACTACGCCGAGCTCGTGGCGTCGTACCCGCTCGTCTCTGTCGAGGACCCGCTCAGTGAGGACGACTGGGAGGGCTGGAAGGCGTTGACCGACCAGCTCGGCGAGCGGGTCCAGCTCGTCGGCGACGACCTGTTCGTGACCAACCTGGAGCGGCTCGAGCGCGGCATCCGCGAGTCGACGGCCAACGCGCTGCTGGTCAAGGTCAACCAGATCGGCACCCTCACCGAGACCCTCGACGCGGTCTCGCTGGCCCACCGCAGCGGCTACCGCGCCATGATGAGCCACCGGTCCGGCGAGACCGAGGACACCACGATCGCCGACCTCGCGGTGGCGACCGACTGCGGCCAGATCAAGACCGGCGCGCCGGCCCGCTCCGAGCGGGTGGCGAAGTACAACCAGCTGCTGCGCATCGAGGAGGAGCTCGACGACGCGGCGCGCTACGCCGGGCGGGCCGCCTTCCCGCGGCACGGCGGCTGATCGGGCACGAGGGACACGCATGCGAGCCAATGACGCGGGCGAAGCGGAGGGGCGGCCACGGCCGAACCTAACCGGCCGCGCCGCAATGCTCGCGCTGGTCGTCTGCCTGCTAGCGATCTCCCTGGCCTACCCGCTGCGCGAGTACCTCTCGCAGCGCAGCGACATCGCCGACCACCGCGTCCGGGTGGCCGAGCAGGAGAAGCGCGTCGCCGCGCTGCGGGACGCGCGCGAGCGATGGCGCGACCCGGCCTTCGTGGAGGCGCAGGCCCGGGAGCGGCTGCGCTACGTGATGCCCGGTGAGACGTCCTACGTCGTGCTCGAGGCCGACGAGGCCCCCGCTCCCGAAGGCCTGCTCGACACCGCGCCGGCAGAGGCCGAGCGCAACCCGTGGTTCACCGACCTCTGGCGCAGCGTCGAATCTGCGGGTGTCCGGGCCGACGGAGAGGGCTGACGTGCCCGACGCGGCCGACCTGGCTGCCGTCGCCGAGCAGCTCGGCCGGGAGCCCCGTGGCGTCCGCCGGGTCGTGCATCGCTGTCCGTGTGGTGCGCCGGACGTGGTCGAGACCGCGCCCCGGCTCCCGGACGGAACGCCGTTCCCCACCGTCTACTACCTGACCTGTCCGAAGGCCGCGGGCGCGATCGGGACGCTGGAGGCAGGCGGGATGATGCGGGAGATGACTGACCGGCTCGCCGGGGACGGGGCGCTGCGCGAGGCCTACCGCGCCGCACACGACCGCTACCTCGAGGTGCGTGACGGCATCGAGGTCGTGCCGGAGATCGCGGGCGTGTCCGCCGGTGGAATGCCGGACCGGGTCAAGTGCCTGCACGTCCTGGTCGCGCAGTCGCTGGCCGAGGGCGCGGGGGTCAACCCGCTCGGCGACCAGGCGCTCTCCGCCCTTGCCGACTGGTGGCGCGAGGGGCCCTGCATCGGCGGAATGCGGACATGACCCCGCGGGCTGCGCGCGTCGCCGCGGTGGACTGCGGCACCAACTCGATCCGGCTCCTCGTCGCCGACCTCGACCCGGATGCCGGGACGCTCGGCGAGGTCGACCGTCGCATGGAGATCGTCCGACTCGGGGAGGGGGTCGACCGCACCGGCCGTCTCGCACCCGCCGCACTGGCCCGGACCTTCGCGGCCTGCGACTCCTATGCGGACGTGATCCGGCGGACCGGTGCCGAGCACGTGCGCTTCGTCGCCACGTCCGCGTCGCGCGACGTGGACAATCGCGACACCTTCGTCGCCGGCGTCGTGGAGCGCTTCGGGGTCGAGCCCGAGGTCGTCAGCGGTGACGAGGAAGCCGCGCTGTCCTTCACCGGCGCGACCCGGGAGCTCGCGACGAGCGACCTCGAGCAGCCGTTCCTCGTCGTGGACATCGGTGGCGGGTCGACCGAGCTGGTGCTCGGGCGTACGTCGGTGCAGGCTGCCCGGTCGGTCGACGTGGGATGCGTCCGCATGACCGAGCGGCACCTGCACGACGACCCGCCGACGGCCGAGCAGGTCGAGGCCGCCCGGGCCGACATCGAGAAGGCGGTCGCCGCCGCCGCCGAGACAGTGCCGCTGGACGAGGCCGGCACGTTGGTCGGCCTTGCCGGCTCGGTGACGACGGTGGCGGCGATGGCGCTCGACCTGCCCACGTACGACCCGAAGTTGATCCACCACGCCCGGCTGCGGGCGGACGACGTGCACCGCGTCGCCACCACGCTGCTGTCGATGACCCACGACCAGCGGGCGGCGCTGCCGTTCATGCATCCCGGCCGGGTCGATGTCATCGGCGCCGGCGCCCTCGTGCTGTCCGTCGTGATGGACCGCGTGCCGGTGGACTCGGTCGTGGTCAGCGAGCACGACATCCTCGACGGCATCGCCTGGTCCATCCTGGTCCGGTGACCCATCCGCACTGGCCGCTGCTGGACCTGCGGCTCATGTCCGGAGACCTCGTCCTTGCGCCCCTGACTGAGGCCGACCTGCCGGAGGTCGTGCGGGTGATGCCGGCAGACGTCGAGCTGAACCCCCGAGCCACGACCTACGACGTCGACGAGCAGACCCAGCGCGCCGTCGTGGTGCACCAGGAGTACTGGCGGTCCTACGGCACCTGGACCTCCCGGGAGTGGCGTTTCCACTTCGCCGTGCGGCGTGACGGAGAGCTGCTGGGCCTGCAGGAGCTCGAGGGCAACGACTTCCCGACCCTTCGGACGGTCGACACCTCGTCGTGGCTCGTGCACCACGCCCGCGGGACCGGTGTCGGCAAGCGGATGCGCCGGGCCGTGCTCGCGCTGGCGTTCGGGCCGCTCGGGGCCCGCGCGGCGATCACGTCCGCCGTTCAGGACAACCACGCCTCGCTCGGGGTCTCCCGGTCGCTCGGGTACCGCCCCAACGGGGAGTCGTTCCTGGCCACCGGCGCACGGGTCGAGACCCTGGTGCACATGCGGATGACGCGGGACCAGTGGGAGGCGACGGGCGCCGGCGCCGACGTCACGATCGAGGCCTTCGAGCCGTGCCGCCCCTTCTTCGGCCTGCTGGCCTGACCATGGGCACGCTGCCAGGGCGTCACTAGTAGCGTGGCGAGCATCCGTCGGCGCCGGCCCAGAGGAGGCTGCCGTGCACGTCCTGCGCATCGAGCACCGAGTCCCCGACTTCGACCAGTGGAAGCAGGTCTTCGACAGCGACCCGGTCGACCGAAAGGGATCGGGAGTGCGCGGCTACCGGGTCATGAGGGCGGTCGACGACCGTGACTCGGTCCTCATCGACCTGACCTTCGACTCCGCAACGGAGGCCGAGGCGATGCACCAGAAGCTGCAGGACCTTTGGGCCGGCCCCGCGAAGGCATTGGCGATCGAGCCACGGGCGCGGATCGTCGAGGCCGTGGAGACCCAGGACCTCTGAGCCGCCCAGCGGTGGCGGTGCGGCCGCCTTGCACCCCGTCGGGACCTTGTGACGTTCCCAGTGCGACACGCCGGAACTGCACGTCGCCCTCTACCGCGCGATCCGTAGTACCGTGCGTGGCGTGCATCCGATGAAGGTGGCGCATCCCATGGACACGACCCAGCTGCTGAAGGGCGTTCTCGACGTGGCGGTCCTCGCGGTGCTCGACGTGCAGGACGGCTACGGCTACGACGTGGTCCGCCGTCTGCGCGCTGCAGGTCTGGACGAGGTCGGCGACGCGTCGGTCTATGGCACGCTGCGCCGTCTCTACTCGGCCGGCGCGCTGACGTCGTACGTCGTCCCTTCCGACGAAGGTCCGCACCGCAAGTACTACGGCATCAACAAGAAGGGCAAGGCGACGTTGGCCGAGTCGAGCAAGACCTGGCTGGCCTTCGCGGACACGATGAGCGGCCTGCTCGGGGCCGGGACGGAGGGACGCCGGTGACCACCACGACGCGCAGCCGCGAGGCCCAGGACTTCCTCGACGGCGTCGCGGCCCAGCTGGCCGACCTGCCCCAGGACGACCGGGCGGACCTGCTCGACGAGGTCGCCGGCCACGTCGACGAGGTCGCCGCCGAGAGCAACTCGCCGCTCGAGAGCCGCCTGGGGTCGCCGGAGCACTATGCGGCCGAGCTGCGGACCTCGGCGGGCCTCCCTCCGGCCCTCGTCAGGACCCGGGCCGGCAGCGCGGCCGTGGCGCGGTTGCGGGCATTCCGGCAGCGGCCGGCGGTGATCGCGCTGGTCGACTTCCTCACGGCGCTGCGTCCGGCCTGGTGGGTGCTGCGCGCGTGGGTCGCGGTCGGACTCGTGGCGATGTTCCCGGGACAGACCACCCCGACCTGGTCGCTCTCGATGCCTGTGGTCCCCCGGGTGGCCACGCCGACGGTCGGCCTGCTCATCGTGCTCGCCGTGACGGTGGTCTCGGTTCAGTTCGGCCGCCATGGCCGGCATGTTGGCAATGCGGTCCGGCGCGCCGTCATCGTGGCGAACGTCGTGACGGCGCTGGCGCTGTTGCCCGTGCTGTCGTCGATGTCTGCCGCGAGCCACGCCGGGGACACCGAGTACTACGCGGTGCCGCAGTACGTCGAGCGGGTGCCGGCTGAGGGGGTCTACGCCGGCGGTCGGCAGGTCTGGAACATCTACGCCTACGACGCGGCGGGCACGATGCTGCATGACGTGCGGCTCTACGACCACGACGGCACCCCGCTGTCCCTCGCGCTGTCGTTCGACGCCACGAAGCGCCAGTCCCTCGACACCTCGGGTCAACAGGTCGACAACGCGTTTCCCTACCGCTACATCGACCCCGACTCGGGCGTCGTCGAGAACGAGAACGCGGCGCCGCCAATCGTCGCGCCGCCCCTGGTCGGGTTCGCTCAGTAGCCCAGGCGGCGGTGCAGCCGGTAGAAGCTGGGTCGGAAGCCGATGGCAGGCCACGTCCGCGACGACAGCAGGTTGGTCTGCCGCCAGTCGGCGACAGCGCTGGTGAAACCGCTCTCGCGCATCCAGTCCAGCGTTGCCTCGCCGAGGGCGCGGCCGGCACCCAGGCCGCGGGCATCGGGGAACACCGCCGCGAAGCCCAGGAAACCGGCCCGGTCCGGCGCCGCAAGGGAGGCGTGCGAGCGGGACTTCTCCAGCGCGCACGCCACGGCAACACCGACGACACGACCCCCATGCTCCGCGACGAAGAACCCGAACTCCTCGTCGTCGAACGACTCCGCCCAGTCGTCCGCCGCCTCCTGGAGCGTCGGGAGGGGACCTTGCGAGAAGGTCGGGGCCAGCGCCTGGTGGGTGGGCAGCACGATGTCGAGCTCGGCGAGGGTCAGGATGTCCTCGCGTCGCGCGGCCCGGACGGTTAGGTGGCTCGGCGCGGTCCACGCCCGCTCCGGAACCTCGCGGATCCCGTGGACATGCTGCTGCCCGAACCCCAGCCGGAACCAGGCGTCGACCAGTGCCGCTTCGTGCGCCGGAACGATCGCGTAGTGGGCGTCGAGCCCACGCTCCACCCAGGCCTGTGCGGCTGCGGCGTACAGGTCGCGGACCGTCTCCGCCTCGGCGACAGCCTGGCCGGCCGGCTCGACCCAGACGTTGGGCCCCCAGCCCGGGTCCGCACGACTGCCGCCCAGCAGGTAACCGGTCATGTCGCCGCCCTCCACGGCCACCGCGCCCGTCGACCCGGCAGCGACCAGCGCCTCGATCTCCGCGGCCGCCGCGCCCGAGTTCTCGTAGCGCGCCGAGAGCAAGGGCTCCGCCCGCCGGTGGGTGGCGTGCCGCGTCGCGAGCAGCCTCCCGGCGGCGCCCACGTCCTCCGGCGCGAACGCCCGGACCTCCGGTCTGGTCACGGCCGACGACGGTACGGGCCGTGCGGCGCCCGTGCGACAGGATTCCCGGCGCGCAGAAGTGGACCACCCTCCCTGGTGTAGCCGCGGCCGGGCGTGGAATGGTCGGGTCGACGCGCTTCTCGTGCGTCCGGCCCGAAAGTCCTGCGACACGTCGAGGAGGTCCCGCCCGTGGGCGAGATGGTCAGGTTTCCGAGCAACGGTGCCTCGTGCGACGGCTACCTCGCCGTACCCGAGTCGGGCAGCGGTCCCGGCGTCATCGTGGTGCAGGAGTGGTGGGGTCTGGTCGGGCACATCAAGGACGTCGCCGACCGCTTCGCCGCGGAGGGGTTCGTCGCCCTCGCGCCGGACTTCTTCCACGGGGCCAGCACGACCGAGCCCGACGAGGCGCAGCGGCTGTTGATGGGCCTGGCCATGGACCGCGCGGCCAAGGACATCCAGGGCGCGGCGCAGTACCTCGCGTCGCGCTCCGAGACGACCGGCGGCGGGGTGGGCACGGTCGGCTTCTGCATGGGTGGCTCGCTGGCCCTCTGGAGCGGGGCGCTCGCCGACGAGGTCAAGGTGGCCGTCGGGTTCTACCCGGCCATCCCGTGGGAGAAGATGAGGCCGTCCTGGGGCAGCTATGCCAACAAGCACGCCATGATCCACGCGTCCGAGCAGGACGGGACGTCCCAGGCCGACGGCGTGCGGACCGCGGTCAAGGGCATCCAGGAGGCCGGCGGCGACGTCGAGATCTACGACTACCCGGGCTCCCGGCACGCGTTCTTCAACGACCAGCGTCCCGAGGTCCACGACAAGGACCACAGCGAGAAGGCGTGGCGGCGCACCGTCGACCTGCTCAAGCGCCGCCTGTAGGAGTGGGCGTCCCCGTAGCGGCGACCCCCGAGGAAGTACGACGGTACGCCGCCGAGGCGCGCTCGCTGCCCGATCTCGACGCCGCTGTCTCGGCATGCCGCGCGTGCCCCCGCCTGGTCGGCTGGCGGGAGAAGGTGGCCGCCGAGAAGCGCAAGGCGTTCGCCGCCGACACCTACTGGGGCCGTCCCGTCCCAGGCTGGGGCGAGGAGCACCCCCGCCTGCTCGTCGTCGGCCTCGCGCCGGCCGCCCACGGCGGCAACCGCACCGGACGCATCTTCACCGGCGACCGCAGCGGGGACTGGCTGTTCGCGTCGCTGCACCGGGTCGGGCTCGCCGTGCTGCCCACCAGCGTGCGGGCCGGCGACGGCCAGGCCCTCGTCGGCACGCGGATGCTGGCCGCGGTCCGGTGCGCACCGCCGGACAACAAGCCGACGACAGCCGAGAGAGACACCTGTGCGGCGTGGATGGACGCCGAGGTCGCCGCGGTCCTCCCCACGATGCGGGTCGCGGTGGCGCTCGGCTCGTTCGCGTGGCTGTCCCTGATGTCATGCCTGGCGCGGCTCGGTCTACCCGTGCCGCGGCCCCGGCCCCGGTTCGGACACGGCGCCGAGGCGATGGTCGGCGATCTCGTCGTCCTCGGGTCGTTCCACCCGAGCCAGCAGAACACGTTCACCGGCCGGCTCACCGAGCCGATGCTCGACCAGGTGTTGCGCGACGCGGCCTCCCGAGCCGGGCTTGGTCCTACGCTCTAGTCATGGCGATCTCGACCGGGCCGGCTGCGCAGCGGACCAGGGTCCTCGTCGTCGGCGGTGGCTACGTGGGCATGTACACCGCGCTGCGCCTGCAGAAGAAGCTCCGCTCGGAGCTGGCGTCCCGGCGCGTCGAGATCATCGTCGTGGACCCCCGGTCGTACATGACGTACCAACCGTTCCTGCCCGAGGCTGCCGCCGGCAGCGTGGAGCCCCGTCACGTGGTCGTGTCCCTGCGCCGCGTGCTGGACAAGTGCGAGATCCTCACCGGCCGCGTGGAGTCGGTCGACCACGTACGGAAGGTGGCCCGCATCCACCCGACGCGTGGCGACGCCTACGACCTGACCTATGAGGTCATCGTGCTCGCCCCCGGCTCGATCGCGCGCACCCTGCCCATCCCGGGGCTCGCCGAGCAGGGCATCGGCTTCAAGCAGGTCGAGGAGGCCATCGCCCTGCGCAACCAGGTGCTGGAGAAGCTCGACATCGCCACCACCGTCACCGACCACGCGGCGCGACGGGCGCTGCTGACCTTCGTCTTCGTCGGCGGGGGATACGCCGGCATCGAGGCGCTGGCCGAGCTCGAGGACATGACCGCATACGCCACTCGCTACTACCCCGACCTGTCCAAGGGCGACATCCGCTTCGTGCTGGTGGAGGCGAGCAACCGGATCCTGCCCGAGGTCGGGGAGGACCTGGGCCGCTACACCGTCGAGCAGCTGCGTCGCCGCCGCATCGACGTTCGGCTGAACACGAGGCTGGAGTCATGCGTCGACGGGCACGTCGTGCTCTCGGACGGCGAGGAGTTCGACGCGGAGACCGTCGTGTGGACCGCCGGGGTGAAGGCCAACCCGATGCTGGCTGCCACCGGCCTGCCGCTCGACGAAAAGGGGCGCCTCAAGTGTCGTGCCGACCTGCGGGTCGAGGGCGTCGAGGACGCCTGGTCCGCAGGGGACGGCGCGGCGGTCCCCGACCTGACCGCCGGCCCCGGCGTGATGTGCAGCCCGAGCGCTCAGCACTCCGTACGCCAGGCCAAGGTGCTCGGCGACAACATCGCGTTGGTGCTCAACGGCCGAACGCCGAAGTCGTACGCCCACAAGCACGTCGGCTCCGTCGCGTCCCTCGGGCTGCACAAGGGCGTAGCCCAGGTCTACGGCGTCAAGCTTCGCGGGTGGCCTGCCTGGTTCATGCACCGGACCTACCACGTGAGCCGGGTCCCCACCCTCAACCGCAAGATCCGGGTCATCCTGGACTGGACGCTGGCCCTGTTCTTCCGCCGCGACGTCGTGTCGCTCGGCACGTTGCAGCACCCCCGCCAGGAGTTCAGCGAGGCGACGCGATGACGAAGCCGACGACGAAGCTGAGGACGACGACGAAGAAGCCGATGACGACCGCGGACCAGCTCGAGCGGATGCTCGGGCTGGCGCTCGGCGGGCCGCCGCGGCTGCGCCTACGGGCCTGGGACGGGTCGGAGACCGGTCCCTCCGGGGCGCCGGTCGTCGAGGTCCGCTCCCGCGACGCACTGCGCTACCTGGCCCAGGAGCCCAATGAGCTCGGGCTGGCCCGCGCCTACGTCAGCGGGGCGCTCGCCGTCGAGGGAGACCTGTACGCCGTGCTCGCGGCGTTGCCGCTCGACGACCCCGACCGGCAGCCCGCGCCGGCACCCCTGCCCCGGCAGCGGGCCCAGCTGGCCACACTCGCGGCACGCACCGGTGTGCTGGGGCGCGCGCCGGCACCGCCGCCCGAGGAGACGGTCCTGTCCGGTCGGCTGCACAGCAGGGCGCGGGACCGCGCAGCGGTGACGCACCACTACGACGTCGGCAACGACTTCTACCGCCTCGTCCTCGGCGAGTCGATGGTCTACTCCTGTGCGTACTGGCGACGGCCCGGTGAGCCCGGGTACACGCTCGAGGACGCCCAGCGGGACAAGCTCGACCTGGTCTGTCGCAAGCTGGGGCTGCACGAGCGGCCCGGCCCGGTGCGGATGCTCGACGTCGGCTGCGGCTGGGGGTCGCTGCTGCTGCACGCCGCGTCGACGTACGGCGTCTCCGCCGTGGGCATCACCCTCTCCGAGCCGCAGGCCGAGCTCGCCCGCGCCCGGCTCGCCGAGGCGGGTCTCGGCGAGCAGGTGGAGATCAGGGTCCAGGACTACCGAGACGTCACCGACGGGCCGTTCGACGTGGTCGCCAGCGTCGGCATGGCCGAGCACGTCGGCGAGGTGGCCTACGGCGGGTACGCCCGGACGCTGCTCGGCCTGCTCCGCCCCACCGGCCGGCTGCTCAACCACCAGATCTCACGTCGGCCGGGACCACGGCGCAAGGGCGCCTCGTTCATCGAGGCCTTCGTGTTCCCCGACGGTGAGCTGCTTCCTATCGCGACGACGGTGCGCATCCTCGAGGACGTCGGGTTCGAGGTGTGCGACGTCGAGTCCCTCCGGGAGCACTACGCACTCACCCTTCGCCGTTGGGTCGCCAACCTGGAGGC
This sequence comes from Actinomycetes bacterium, assembly GCA_050743225.1. Taxonomy (GTDB): domain Bacteria; phylum Actinomycetota; class Actinomycetes; order JACCUZ01; family JACCUZ01; genus JBOGDX01. The sequence continues at coordinate 12,978 of JBOGDX010000007.1, forward strand.
CGGCTGGGACCGCGCGGTCGCCCTGACGTCCGAGGGCCGGGCGCGGGTCTGGCGTCTCTACATGGCCGGGTCTGCGCTGTCGTTCGAGGCCGGGCGGATCGGCGTCAACCAGGTGCTGGCGGTGCGGCCGGGACCCGGAGGCAGCACCGGGCTCCCGGGCACCCGCGAAGGCCTGCTCGGGATCGGTGGAACGTGACCCTGCTGGCGGTCACAGTGATCGGCCACGACCGACCGGGCATCATCGCCGCCACGACGAGACTGCTCGCCGGTCTCGGTGCCAACCTCGAGGACTCGTCGATGACGATCCTGCGCGGACACTTCGCGATGGTCCTGGTGGCCGCCGTCGACGCCGCCGTGCCGGCGGTCGAGGAGGCGCTCGCACCACTGGCCGCCGACGGCACGCTGGCCGTCTCGGTGCGGGAGGTTCCCAAGGAGCGTGCCCCGACGGCTCTCGGCGCGGCGTACCTGCTCTCCGTGCACGGAGCCGACCGCCCGGGCATCGTCTCCGCCGTGACCGAGCAGGTCGCCGCGATCGGCGGAAACATCACGGACCTGACCACCCGGCTGACCGGCGAGCTGTACGTGCTGCTCGCCGAGGTGGACCTGCCGGACGATGTCGATGTCGATGCGCTCGGAGGGCGGCTGGCCGCAGTGGGCGGTGACCTCGGTGTGCGGGTCACACTGCGGCCGCTCGAGCCCGACGTGCTGTGACCAGACCGGCGTGAGCCTGTTGCCGCCGCTGCCCGCCGGCGGGGTCCGCGACGTGCTGCGGGCACCGGCGCCTGGCTTGGCGGCACCCGCGGAGGCCGTCGACGCCCGTTCGCCCGAAGTGGCGGTGCTGGCCGCGGAGCTGCTGGCCACCCAGGCCGTCTCGCCCGGCTGCGTCGGTCTGGCCGCCCCGCAGGTGGGGGTCCCCTGGCGGGTGTTCAGCATGGACGTGACCGGGCACCCCAAGACCCGCACCTGCCACGGCCCGCTGGTCATGGTCAACCCGGTCATCGAGTCGGCCAGCCGGTGGGAACGGGGCCGCGAGGGCTGCCTGTCCGTGCCGGACCTCACCGGCGACGTCAAGCGCGCGTCCCGGCTGGTGGTCCGCGGCTCGGCTCCGGGCACCGGGGACGAGCTGCTGGTCGAGACTGACGCCTTCGAGGCGCGGGCAGTGCAGCACGAGGTGGACCACCTCGACGGGCTGCTCCTCCTCGACCGGGTCGCCGGCGCGCACGCGCTGCACCCGCGGCGGGTCTACCTGTGACGCTACGCTCGCTGCCGCCAGCCCCTGTAGCCCAACTGGCCGAGGCGCCCGCCTTAAAAGCGGGGTCAAAGTGTGGGTTCGAGTCCCACCGGGGGCACCGGGGCGAGGAGAGCCAGAATTGCCCCGTACGGCGGGAACGGCCCCGGTCGGGCTCACGTTACGCTGGCAGGACGAACCGCCGCGCCGTTCAAGCGCGCCCATGGAGGGAAGTCATGGAGAGCCGAAACCCGGTCTTCAACCGTAGTGACGCTTTCTCGCGTCGCGGATACGCCACGTTCAACGAGACGCCCACGGCCACAGCCGGTCAGCTCGAGGACATGTACGCCGCCCCCTCGGCGACGGGGGTGCAGACCGGCCGCATGACGATCGACGACGTCGTCATCAAGACGGGTCTGATGTTCGCCGTCCTGCTGCCGCTGGCGGCGGTGAACTTCTTCCTGCAGAACCCGCTCCTCACCTTCGGTGGGGCGATCGCCGGCCTGGTCGTGGGTCTGGTGATCTCGTTCAAGCAGTCCACCAACCCGGCCCTGGTCCTGTCCTACGCCGGGCTGGAAGGCCTCTTCGTAGGCGGCATCAGCGGCGTCTACGAGGAGTTCTACGACGGCATCGTCGCGCAGGCGGTGCTCGGCACCCTTGCCGTCTTCGCCGTCGCACTGTTCGCCTACAAGAGCGGGCGGGTCCGCGCGACGCCGAAGTTCCAGCGCGGTGTGCTCATCGCGATGGGCGGCTACCTGGTCTTCTGCCTGATCAACCTCGGCGTGGTGATGTTCACCGACAACAACCTGCGCGGCGGATGGCTGGGCATCGCGATCGGGCTGTTCGCCATCACGCTCGCAGCCGCCATGCTGATCCTGGACTTCGACTTCGCGGAGCAGGGCGTCAAGAACGGGCTTCCCGAGCGCTACTCGTGGCTCGCGGCCTTCGGTCTCGTCGTCACGCTGGTGTGGCTGTACATCGAGTTCCTGCGACTCATCGCCATCTTGCGAGGCAGCGACTGACGCACTTCCGCGGCGCACCAGGGCCGCCGTCCCGGACAGTTCCGGGCGGCGGCCCTCGTCGTGTCCGCCGCGAACTCGCCTCAGCCGCCGACGCCGCTGGCACGCTCGATCTCGAAGCGCACCAGCACGCGCCGGTCCTCGTTCATCGCGCGCCGGTAGTCGTCCCAGTCAGGGTGCTCGCCGGAGATCCTCCGGTAGTAGTCCACCAGCAGCTCGACCGCCTCGGGGCGCTCCACGATCTCGGCCGTCCCCTCGGCCTGCACCCACGAGCCGAAGAAGCGCTCGGTGATCACGCATACCGAGATCCTCGGGTCGCGGCGCAGGTTACGAGCCTTGGCCGTCGACTCGATCGTGGAGATGATGACCCGGCCCTGCGCGTCCACGCCGACGGTGACCGGCGACAGATGGGCGCGGCCGTCGCCGCGGTAGGTCGCGACGACGGCGCGATGGTTGTCGCGCAGGAAGTCGCTGGCCTGCTCCGGCGTCACCCGGGCGTCACCCTGCGCCCATTCCGGGGCTCAGCCGCGCGGGTCAGGCGTGGCGGCGGGCGCCGCGGCGCTTGTCGTGCTCATGGACGATCGCCGAGGCGTGCCCGTGCGAGAGACCGTGCTCGTCGCGCAGCCAGTTGACCCGTTCCTCGAATCGCAGCAGACCCGGACCGGCCTCGAGGGCCTCGAACCACTGGGGGAGGTCGCGACCGGTGGCCTGTGGCACCCGGTCGAGGAGCTGTTGGTGCGTTGCCTCGGAGTGGTTCAGGGACATCGGGCGCCTCCAGTGTGCCGATCAGCCGTCTTCAGCGGTCCATGACTCCGAGACTGCCGCACGACCCGGCAGGTTCACAACCCCGACCGCTCGCTCAATAGGGTGCGGCTCGTGTCGGAGCTCGGCTGGGGGGCGCTGCGGGACGATCTCGAGGCCGACGTACGCCGGGTGACCGACCGTCTGCGCAGTCTCTCCCTGGCCCGGCTCGCCGGCCCCGTGCCGCCCCACGCGTCACGCGCGGACGCCGCCCGAGCTGTGGCGCAGCTGATGGCCGAGGTCGCCCAGGGACTGGCCGACCGGCACGCAGCCCGCGAGCCGTCCTGGCGGGAGCTGCCGGTCCTGTCCGACCTGGCCGTCGGAGAGCAGGTCGCCGTGACCGGGCACGACCTGCTGGGGGAGCTGGCCACCATCCGGCCGACGGAATCGGTGTGGAGCCGCGGCTCCCGTCGTACCGCCCGGGAGGTCGTCGCCGCCGCGGCCGCGGCACTGGCCGAGACCCGCCGCCGGCTCTGACAGCCAGCCACACTCACAGATCGTTTCTGAAGTGGTGGCAGGTCAGCTGAGGCGCTGCAGGACCATGGCCATGCCCTGGCCGCCGCCGACGCACATCGTCTCCAGGCCCCACTCCTTGTCGCGGGACTGCAGGCCGTTGAGCAACGTCGTGGTGATCCGCCCCCCCGTGGAGCCGAATGGGTGGCCGAGGGCGATCGCGCCGCCGTGGACGTTGAGCCGGTCGATGTCGATGCCGAGCTCGCGGTAGGACGGGACGACCTGGGCGGCGAACGCCTCGTTGATCTCCACCAGGTCCATGTCGCCGATCGTCATCCCGGCCAGCGCCAGCGCCCGCCTGGACGCCTCGACCGGGCCCAGCCCCATGATCTCGGGGGAGAGTGCGGAGACCCCGGTGGAGACGATCCGGGCCAGCGGGGTGACGCCGAGCTCGGCGGCGCGGCCGTCGGACATGATGACGACCGCCGACGCGCCGTCGTTGAGCGGGCAACAGTTCCCCGCGGTCACCGTGCCCTGCTCGCGGAACACCGGCTGCAGCGCGGAGACGCCCTCCATCGTGACGCCCGGCCGGGGGCCGTCGTCGCGCGACACGAGCGTGCCGTCGGGTGTCGTCACCGGCGTGATCTCGCGCTCGAAGAACCCGTCGGCGATCGCCTTCTCGGCGAGGTTCTGTGACCGCACGCCGAACTCGTCCTGTTCGGCGCGGGTGATGCCCAACGACGTCGCGAGGTTCTCGGCGGTCTGACCCATCGCGATGTAGACGTCGGGCAGCCGGCCGTCCCGGCGCGGGTCGTGCCACGTCTCGTTGGACGCCGCGGTCGCGTCGGTGCGGGCGCGTGCCTCGGCGAAGAGCGGGTTGAGGAACTCCTCCCGCCCGCCGCCCGCGCCGCTGAAGGCCGGGTAGTGCGAGACGCACTCGACCCCCGCGGAGACGAAGGCGTGTCCCTCCCCGGCCTTGATGGCGTGGAACGCCATCCGTGACGTCTGCACCGACGAGGCGCAGAACCGGTTGACCGTGGTGCCGGGCAACGAGTCGTGGCCGAGCTGCACCGCGACCCGGCGGGCCATGTTGACGCCCTGCTTGCCCTCCGGCTCGGCGCAGCCGAGCATCAGGTCGTCCAGGGTGGCCGGGTCGAGGGCCGGCACCTGGTCCAGCGCCGCCCGCACGATGGTGGTCGCCAGGTCGTCCGGACGGACGTCCTTGAGGGAGCCCTTGAACGCCCGGCCGATTGGGCTGCGCGCGGTGGCGACGATGACTGCCTCGGGCACGGGGACCTCCTGCCGGACCTACCGCCGAGTAACAACCCGTCACGTTAGCGCAGCGGGGACTCCTCCTCCGCGGCGGCCAGGATGTCCCGGCTGCTCTGCCCGGCGCGATGGCGCAACAGGGCCCAGCGGCCGCGGGGCCCACGGTCGCGCCCGCCCACCTGGGCGCCGGCGACCTCGGTGCCGGGCTCGTCGGCGGCC